>CAYUME010000012.1:1745-7941 GCA_964445475.1 uncultured Planctomycetia bacterium | reverse complement strand
GAAGGCGAGCGGCTTGAGCTGGGCCCGGATGCCCGTGGGCCCGAGGTTCATGTAGCAGCCGCCCACCTGGGGCTCGCCGTGAGGCTTGCGGGACGTCCAGGCGGCGTCGTTCGTGTACTCGTCGCCGATGCCGAAGGCGGGGAGGGCGATCGACAGCGCCAGGGCGGTCCATAGACCGGTCGGGATCCGGCGTCGTCCGGCGCGGCGCGGACCGGTGGGGACGCGCATGGCGGTTCTCCTGTCGTGGGGCCTTCCGGAGGAGACGCCGCGGGGTTTCGACCGCTTTCGCGCTCTCCGGGAAGTATATGTAGGGCGGGGACTGGGGTGTCACACGGACGGCACGACAAGCTTAAGTGTTATTCCGACATCCGCGTCCGCCGGCGCTGGACACCGGGCGGCCGGCGCGGTATGGTGTCTCCTTCGACGGCCGCCGCGGCGACAGGGAGGACGGGCATGGCGAAGGACGGGCGCCGGATCGCCATCGGGATCGACGTGATCTGGCCGTACAAGCGCCACACCGGCATCGTCGCGGGGATCCTCGCCTACGGCCGGACGCGCGGCTGGCGGTGCGAGCTCGAGCCGTTCCTCGAGACGTCCGGCGTGGAGGGGTTCCGCGGCCGGCCGTTCGACGGCGTGATCGCGCGGGCGACGCCGGCCCTCGCCGCCTACGCGCGCCGGGCCGGCCTTCCCCTCGTCAACGTCTGGGTGGACTCCCCCGCGCGGGGCGTCCCGTGCGTCCTGCCGGACATGGCCCAGACCGGCCGGATGGCCGCCCGCCACCTGCTCGTCCGCGGCATCCGCCGTCTCGGATTCCTGGGGTACCGGGGGAGCCGGAATGCGTCCGTGATGTGCTCCGCGTTCCGCGACGAGGCCCTCCGGGCCGGCGCCGCATGCGACGTTCACCCCGTCGTCTGGACGGATTTCCCGGACGGCCGCGCCTGGCGGCGGTTCACGCGGGACCTGGCGGGGTGGATCCGGACGTGGAAGCCGCCTGTCGGGATCCTCGCCGTGGACGACGTGCCCGGGCGGTACCTGGCGAGCGCCTGTCTCCGGCAGGGCCTGCGGATCCCCGGCGATGCGTCGATCGTGACCGTGGGCAACACGGAGCTGCTCTGCGAGAAGATGAGCCCCTCGCTCAGCAGCGTCGAGATGGGGTTCGAGCGGTTGGGCCGCGAGGCCGCGCGGCTGCTGGAGCGCCTGATGGCCGGCCGGCCGGCGCCTGCGCGGCCGATCGCGGTGCCGCCGGCGGGCGTGGTCGCGCGGCTCTCCACGAACGCCTTCGCGGTGGAGGACCCGCTGGTCTCCCGCGCCCTCCGCCTCGTCGCGGGCGGGGCGTGCCGGGGGGTCCGGGTGCGCGACGTGGTCTCCGCCCTCCCCACCACGGGGCGCTCCCTGGAGCGGCGGTTCCGCCGGGTCCTCGGGCGGACGATCCACGACGAGATCACGCGCATCCGGCTCGAGCGGGCGAAACGGCTGCTGGCGGAGACCGACGTGCCCCTCAAGACCGTCGCCGACCGTTGCGGGTTCAGCCGGCCCGAGATCCTGGCGAAGGTCTTCCGGCAGGTGGAAGGCGAGCCCCCCGGCGCGTTCCGGCGCGAACGGCGGCCGGGCTGAGGGGCGTGGGCAGCCGGGTCAAAATCCTTCCCGCGCGGCCCGGATCCGGTACAATGCGGCGCGCCGCGCCCCTGTCGGGGCCTGCCGCGCTGCGCGAGGGATGCATGGAAATCGTCGGCTACGTCGCCCTCGGCGTCCTGGGCCTCTTCCTGCTCTCCGCGGCGCTCGTCGTCCTCGTCCGCCGCTGGGGGGAGAAGGTCCTCCGGCAGATGCGGGAGGATGCGTCGGCGCGGGGCGAGTCGGTCCTGCGCGGGGACGGTTTCGCGAGCTTCCGCGGCCGCGTCTCCGACGGCTACCCGCTCCGCGGCAACGCGGCGCTCCTCCTCACCGACCGCACCTTCGGGATCAACGTCTTCTGGCCGCGCCCCCCGCGCGTCCTCGAGATCCCGCACGAGCGCCTGCGCCGGATCGAGGTGACCCGCTCCTTCATGGGGATGTTCGAGCCCGGCGGGTTCGTCGTCCTCCACGTTGCCGTGGACGCCGGCGAGGACGCCATCGCCTTCACCGTGCGCCGCCTGCCCGACTGGGTGGGCGACATCGTCAAGACCGCCCGGCCGCACCTCCGGGCGATCCAGGGGCGGGAAACGGGCGGGACGGAGCCGCCTCCGGCCGGCGCGCCCGCCGGCGCGCCGGGATCGGGGTCGACGGAGCGCGGGGCCGCCGGCGACGGGCCGTCGAGAGCGGAGGACGGGGCCGGATCGCAGGTTGGTTCGTCGTGATGAACGAAGCGGGGCGGCGTGCCGCGGGCGGCGAGACGCCGCTTCGCATCCACAGGAGAAGCGCACCGTGAGAACGATCCCCGCCGTGGCCGTGGTTGTCGCCCTGTCGTGCGCCGGCTCCGCGCCCGCCGGCGCCGCCGAGCCCGCGGCGAAGCGGGTCCTGATCCTCGGCGACTCCATCTCCATGGGATACACCCCCGTCGTGCAGGAGGCGCTGAAGGACGTCGCCGTCGTCGTCCGCCCCAGGGAGAACTGCGAGGGCACGACGAAGGGCGCGAAGGAGGTGAGGCGCTGGCTGGCGCTCGAGGGCGGCGGGTGGGACGTCATCCACTTCAACTTCGGCCTGCACGACCTGAAGCGGGTGGACGCGAAGACGGGGAAGAACTCCAACGACCCGAAGGACCCCCGCCAGGCGGAGCCGGAGGCGTACGAGAAGCAGCTCCGGGAGATCGTCGCCGCGCTGAAGGAGACGAAGGCGAAGCTGGTCTACGCGGCCACGACGCCGGTGCCGGCCGGGGGCGTGACCCCGCACCGCGACCCGGAGGACCCGCCGCGCTACAACGCGATCGCGCGGAAGATCATGGAGGAGAGCGGGGTCGCCGTGAACGACCTCCACGCCTTCGCCCTGCCGCGCCTCAAGGAGATCCAGCTGCCGAAGAACGTCCACTTCACGAAAGACGGCTCCCGCCTCCTCGCCGGCGAGGTGGTCCGCCACCTCCGCGAGGCCCTCGGCCTGCCGGCCGGGGGAACGGCCAGATGAACAGCCTGGACCGAAAGGAGATCGGCTTATGAGTGAGAGAAGAAACAGCGTCGGACTGGTCGGACTGGTCGGACTCGCCCTCTCCGGCTGCGGCGGATCCGCCCTGGCCCCGGACCGCGTCCCGGGGACGCTCGCGCTGCGCGTGGGTGTCGCCGCCTTCGCCGACCTGAACCCGCTGGGCGACATCGAGAGGCTCGCCGCATGGGGGGCCGACTACGCCGAGCCGGCCCTCTCCAAGACCGCCGCCCTCTCCGACGCGGAGTTCGAGGCCGCCAAAACGAAGGCGGAGGCCGCCCCCATCCGCTGCGAGGCCGCCAACTGGTTCGTCCCCGGCGACGTCAAGCTCACCGGTCCCACCGCCGACGGCGCGAAGACCCGCGCCTACCTCGAGAAGGCGCTCGCCCGGGCCGAGGCCCTCGGCGTCCGCGTCATCGTCTTCGGCAGCAGCGGCGCCCGCAACGTCCCCGAGGGCTGGCCCCGCGAGAGCGCCTGGGCGCAGCTCGTCGACTTCCTCCGCCTCTGCGACGACGTGATCGACGAGAACGGCTACGGGATGGTCATCGCCATCGAGCCGCTCCGCAAGCCGGAGTCGAACATCGTCAACACCGCCGCGGAGGGGCTGAAGCTCGCGAAGGAGGCCGACCGCCCGTCGATCCGGCTGCTGGTGGACTTCTACCACCTGGCGTGGGAGAACGAGTCGCCCGACATCCTGCTCGAGGCGCGCGACTACGTCGCCCACACGCACATCGCCCTGCCGAACGACAAGCGGTCGATCCCGAAGGACGCGGCGGACGACCCGCGCCTCGATGCCTTCTTCGCCAACCTGCAGGCGATCGGCTACCGCGGGCGGATGAGCCTGGAGGGGAACCTCGCCGACCCGGCGGAGGACGTCCGGGCGGGGCTGAAGCTCCTGCGCGAGATGGCGGCGCGGCGCAAGGGCGGGTAGTCGACGGCGCGACGGGGACGCCCGGGGAGGGAAGCCGCGATGACGCGACACCACGGCCGCGCGATCCGCGTCTCGTTCCTGCTCGGCGTCGCGGCGCTCGCCGCCGGGTGCGCGGGGACGGCCCCGCGCTACCGGTTCGGCGTCGCCTCCTACCCCGACGTCGATCCCCTCGCCCACGTCGAGGCGATCGCGGAGGCGGGGTTCGACTACATCGAGCCGGCCGTCCTGAAGACGATGACGCTGGACGACGCGGCGTTCGAGGCGGCGAGGCGGCGGGTGGCGGCGACGCGGATCCGTGTGGAGGCGATGAACTGGTTCGTGCCCGGCGAGGTGAAGCTGACGGGGCCGGAGGCGGACCCGGGGGCGATCCGGGCCTATGTCGAGAAGGCGCTCGGGCGGGCGGAGGCGCTGGGGGCGAAGGCGATCGTCTTCGGGAGCCCCGGGGCGCGCACCCCGCCGGAGGGATATCCGCCGGAGAAGGCGCGGGAGCAGCTGAAGGACTTTCTCCGGCTCTGCGCCCGGGTGATCGACGCGCGCGGGTACGGGATGACCATCGCCCTCGAGCCGCTCCACCGGCGCTACACGACGCTGGTCAACACGACGGCCGAGGCGCTGGCGATCGTTCGCGAGCTGGATCTGCCCCGCATCCGGCTGACGCTCGACATCTTCCACTGGGCGAACGAGCAGGAAGCCGTCGACGCGATCCGGGAGGCGGGTCCGTGGATCGCACACGTGCACTTCTCGCCGGTCGGCCTCGACCGCCCCTTCCCGCGCGATGTCGCGGAGGAGCCGCGGTACGCCGTCTTCTTCAAGGCCCTGGGGGAGACCGGCTACCGGGGGCGGGTCAGCCTGGAGGGGAACTCGAAGGACCTGCCGGGGGACGCGGCGCGGGGGCTGGCGGTGCTGCGGGCGCTGGCGGGGCGGTGATCGCGTTCGCGCGGCACGTGCGGTTACACGGGCAGGCCCAGGAGGGGATTCGCGCGCGCCCGGCTGTCCCTTGAGGCGGAACGCGGATTACTTCTCGGCCGGCATGTAGATGTAGATCGTCCCCTCGCAGTACGCCCACGTCGCGCCCAGCTTCGCAGCGGCGCGGTCGAGGAAGTCCCGGAGCGGCACGCCGTCGGCGTCGAGCGTCACGTTCTTCCCCTTCTCCCAGACCTCGCGGTCTGGGACGAGCGGGAGGCTGTCGAGCCGGCGAAGGCGGTCAAGCGTGGCGGTCAGATTGATGCCTCGCACGATCACAACATGGGATAGAACTTGATCCCGTCTCGTTTTTTCAGCGCGCTTCCTTTCGCGAATCGATTCTGCGGCACCCACGGAGCAAATCTGAAGCTTGGGATTGAACACATAATCATAATCTGTCCCCAGGAGATCTTTCATCACCCGGGAAAGAGGGGTGTTTTGACAGCGATAGGTGACCGTCTTTGCCTGATCAACTTCCGCGTCAAACACCATGCTGAGATTGGTGAACTGCCGCAGGAACTCCACCACTTCCCTGACGGGTTGATTCTCAACCTCGAGGGTCACATGAATCTGGTCGAATGAAGACCGGACCAACTTCTCTATTTCTTCCGATTCGCGATCGTCTCGCAGACTGCCATGACGCGCCTGTTCCAGTTTGTTGAGGGCGAGAAACCGAGGATTCGGGGGAATGCCTTGCCCGCATTCCGCTATGTGTATGATCCCCCGGTTGTCGATTTCAAAGCCAAGACCATATTGCGACAGGAGCATTTTCAGCGCGCTGTATGCTGAGTGGCTGTTGACTTTAAACGTGATTCGTTTTGCATACACCTCGTCTCGAATGTCAGTAGACCATTGGACCTTCAAGTCCAGGGACGTTAATACATAATCGAGCATTTCGGATAGTTTCGCTTCCTTGAAATCGAACGTAAGGGTCTTGCTCGTGAGCTTATCGTAGATCAGTCGCTGAGGTGTTGGGAGTTCGATGGGGTACGGCAATGCCGCCTGGCCGGCTCGCGAGTCAGCCATTAGCTCGAACGCCCCCTCCGGCCTGTAGTACTTCCGCACCGACTCCGGCAGGATCTCGAGGTCGCCCTTCGGCGCGTAGACGAAGAGGCGGCCCCAGGCGAAGCGGCCGGCGGCCGTCGTCCGGAGCGCGCCCGTCCCGATCACGCCCGGCGTCGCGGCGTGGTAGAC
>CAYUME010000012.1:0-1735 GCA_964445475.1 uncultured Planctomycetia bacterium | reverse complement strand
TGCTCAACCGTGGCGCCATCGAGGAGCACGCCGAGGTCGAGGTCCACCGCGCGCCCGTCCTCCGAGGTCGCCTCTCCCACCACCGCCAGCACCGGCCAGTCCACCGACGCCGGCAGGACGTACCGGGCCTCGAACCGGATCTTTTCGCCCGCGAGCACGTGCAGCGTCCGGATCCCCCGCCCGTCCGGCAGCGTCTCGACCTCCGTCTCGGGGATCCGGCCGAGGTCGTACTCCCGGACCTTCGTGCGGAGGACGAAGTGGGCGTCGTCGAGGACCGTCGTGTCGCCGGCGGCGAAGGACGTCAGGCGGTGGGCGTCCGGGGCGTAGACGAGGCGGGCGTGGGCGTCCGCGACTTCGCGGACGGCGGACGGCGGCGCCGCCGCGCGCCGCTCCCACTCCGCGCGGGGCACCAGCTCGACCGGTCCCGCCGTGATCCCCCCCGCTGCCTCCCAGTCCTTGCTCCGGATCGCGAGGACGCTCGTATCCTGCAACAAGGTCCGCGGGACGGTGAAGGCGCGGACAGGGGGGCCGTCGCCGCCGGCGTCCGCGAGGGGCTCCAGGGGCCGCCCGTTCAGCCAGGGCTCGAGGCGGGCGTCGGCGCGGCCGAGGAGGAGGACGTTGTCGCGGCCGATTGTCGCCCCGGGGACGTCGAAGCGGACGCGGAGCCAGCCGGCGGTGTCGCTGCGCTTCGTGTAGTCCTTGAGGCCGCCCGGGACGTCGACGACGCGCCATCCGTTCTCGAGGACGGTCTCGTCGAGTCCGGGCAGCGCCCACGCCGGGTTGTCGCCCGCCTTGAAGTACCAGATCCCCCCGAGCGGCTCGCGGCCGTGGGGGACGGGGCGGCACGGGATCGTGCAGGAGGCGAGCAGGAGCGAAAGGGCGGCGAGTCCACCACAGGGGATTCTCATCGAGGGAAAGGCTAGCAAATCGGCGTGCGGGTGGGAAGGGGCATGTCGGAGGTGGGAGCGGTTGGTCCGCCGGAGCGGACCGCCTTTCACGGCGGAGGCGGACAACCGCGATGACGCGCGTGGCGGCGGGTCGGGGTTGTTCGCCTTCGCCGGGGTGGAATGCAGCAAACGGCGCGGCGGCAGTATGCCGCGCCGTTTGTTGCGAAGCGAGCCATGCAGGGATGAGCGAAGCGATTCCCTGTATGGCGAGCGTCACTTCAACTTCAGCGTGACCGACTTCAGGTTGAACGGGCTCCAGCCCTCGACGACGGGCCGGACCTCGAGGGTGACCTTGCCCTTCTCCGCGATCTCCAGCGTCCCCAGCCCGACCGTCGTGAACTTCCCGTAGTCGCCCGTGTTGGGCGCCTTGCCGCGCAGCTTCGCCCCGCCGACGACGAGGTCGAAGGACCCCGACCCCGTCGCGGCGATCTCCGCCGTCACGTCGAAGGTCCCGGGCTTGTCGACCTGGAAGGTCCACGCCACCCAGTCCTTCGGATCGAGCCAGAAGCCGATGTTGTCGCGCTGGTGGCCGGACTCGTACTGGATCTGCTTGCCGTGGAGGGCGGCGTCGGCGGCGGCGAGCTTCACCGTGCCGTCGGCCTGCTGGGCGAGCGGTGCGATCTCGACCTCGGGCTCGCCCCGGATCGTCAGGACGACGACGGAGCTGTAGGGGCTCGGCGCCTCCTTCGGGAGCGAGACGGTCACCCCGGCGGGGCCGGATTCCGTCTTGAGCTTCGCGTCGGGGGCGGCGAGGAGGTGGGCGCCCGTCACGGCGTTCTTGAGCCCCG
>CAYUME010000011.1:14217-20917 GCA_964445475.1 uncultured Planctomycetia bacterium | reverse complement strand
AGCAGATATTGAAGGACGGAACGGGGGGGGGGGGGGGCTGCCGAGCAGGCGTGTGTGTGTGGGGAAGAGCTCCGCGGGGCGGCCGCCGGGGAGGGTGAAGCCCGGCGCCGCGAATCGCTCCCCGGGGCCGTACTCGCTCCTGTCGGGCCACATCTCGAAGGTGAGCAGCTCCGGGGCGATGCGTTCCGACTCGCGGCTCCAGTGGATCCACCCGGAACGGAAAAGCCGTACGGCCCGCCCGGAATCGCTCCGCCGCGGCGCGTCCCGAAGGTCGAGGCGGTTGCTCCCAAGCCGGGAACGCTTTCTGCACAGATCGAGCCGGTCGCCGGGGTGGAGACGGGGCCGAGGTAGCCCAGCGCGGTCGAACCGCAACCGAGAATAGCCGCCAAGTAGTACAGGCAAGAGGACGACGAGTGGGCCCGTACCGGGGGGTGCGGGCCCTCTCTTTTCGGGAGGCTTCCCGTTTCCGCCGGCCTGTTGTTCTCCTTGTGGTCCGTCCGGCGTCACCGTAGAATGCGCCGAAAACAAAACCTCAGGAGGCCGGCATCATGGCGTTCGGCACGCGGCTGCGCGAGGACCGGAAGAAGGCGGGGATGACGCTGGACGTGCTTTCCGACAAGTCGAGGATGTCGAAAGGCTACCTTTCGGGCATCGAGAACGAGAAGGTCCATCCCCCGGCGGATCGCCTCGTCCGGAAGCTCGCCAAGGTCCTCGGGCAGGACGAGATCGCGTTCCTGAAGATCGCCTGCTACGACAGGCTACCCGCCGAGATCCGGGACTGCTGTCGAGACGCGCTCCTCCCCAAGCCTCCCCCGCAGTAGCCGCCCACCTGTTCTTGACGAGCGCGGCTCGAGTCCACCCCCGACCGCATCCCGCGGACTCCCGCCCGATACTCCTTGTACGGACACACGGCCGGGGGTTGGTCCATCGCCCTGTCGATCTCCCGGCTGGTCAGGCCGGAGCCCCGGTAGGTCTTGACCCATTCCGATCCGACGCGCTCCCTGAACCACACGCCTCCGGAATCGCCGTTGAACGGCCAGGCCCTGCCCATGTCATCCCAGGGATGTGTTTCTGATCCGTCATTGCAGTTCATCGTCCCAGCGGACCTCGATCTTCTCGACGAAGATCCCGCCCCAGAAGCTCCCGCAGCGCACCCAGCCCGTCCGGGGCCGCCCCTCCGGGGGGCGCACGTTGACGCGGTAGATCCTCTGGGCCTTTGAGGAGGACCAGAAAAAGGGCCCACGTCGGATCCAGCAGAACCGGGAGGAGAGAAGCTGGAGCCCGTTTTTTTTTGCCCACCGTTCGATCATCTGCCGCGACAGCGAGACAAACCACACCTGCAGCAGGGCGGCGATCCCGACGATGCCCATCCCGAAGGCGACGATTATCGGATCCATTCGCTGGTCCCTTTGCGGCCGGCCAGTTCACCGGGATTCTAATCGAACGCCTGTCGCCTCCAATCGTACTGGCTGGTCAGTCCGAGCACGCCTTGACAGCGGCCTGATATTCTGCATCTTGTTTGAAGCCGACCGATCCGTCGAACCGCAGGACGTTGCCTCCGCCCGTATGATGTCCGGGTTCTTCACAAGCAATCGGGTATTGGTGGGAGATCCCGTCAACAAGGGCGGACGGATTGTCGGGAGGAACAAGGGGGTGCCGTGTCGGTCCCTTGTAATCTGCCATATTTCCGCCTGCTGTTACTGACCGCTCGTCTGACCCAGAACTTGGACAGACATAAGTGAAAGGGGTGCCAAAGAGGGGGGCCATCCCCTGAAAATAAACGCGTTGGCCTGAATACGTCTCGGGATGCTCGGGTCCGGCGTGTCCCAATAGGCAAGTCCAGAAGGCATCTCCTGAGTGGGGCATGTAGTTGGTATTCCGCCCGAACGCGGCCTGATAGACGTGCATGCATTTGTACATATTGGACAGATTCCCTGCGCACGAGGCCCGATTCGCTCTCGCCCGTGTTGATACATTAACTGTGATCAGCAGAGTCAGCAGCAAGAGGCATACCACGATGACGATGAGCAGGCTGGCCAACGAGAACTTCCGTGTACCTTGTTCGGGGCGGGGCTCGGAGGATTCGGTCATGGCCGCTTGCCTGAAATGGTCTCGCTCAATCCGAGCACGCCTTAACAGCGGCCTGATATTCCTCATCTTGTATGAAGCCGACCGATCCGTCGAACCGAAGGACGTTGCCTCCCGCCCCCTTGTGATTCTCGGGCTTGTCACAGGCAATCGGCCAGCCCGCAAAGATCCCATCAACCAATGCGGAAGGATTGCCCGAGGGGACAAGGGGATGCCGAGGCGGTCCCTTGTAGTCGGCCATTTTGCCGCCCGGCGTCACGGACGTTTCGTCGGAACCGGAGCGGTCACACACGAACAATTCCGGTATGCCAAACAAGGGGGCTTTTGCTGAATACGATCCGGGGTGTTCGACGCTCGAATGTCCCAGCAAACACGTAAAGAAGGCATCCCCTGTATGTGGCATGTAGTCCTTATTGTTGCCGAATGCGGACTTGTATATGTACATGGCTTTATACATCTGCGATAGATTAAGTGCGCAGATGTTCCTACTGCTGGTATTTCCCGCGTGATAAAGGACGGGTATCAATAGAAGAACCAGTATTCCCGCAACGAGTGTAAACACCAGCAGGCTGGTAAGTGTAAATTGACATCCCTTCGGCTCAGGACGAGGATCGGTGGCGTCGGGCATGGCCGCTCACCTGAAGTAGACGTGGCACTTCCCCTCCGACTGGCCCAGCGCCGTTGCTTTCTGCCTCTACTTTCGCTCTTCAAGCAAGGCCGCGACGTTCCAGATTAAGATCGACGAGTCAGCCATCCCGGTAGCCACCTGAGTGCCATCCTGCAAAAAGGCGAACGCGGTGAACTTGCCTGCGGGACTCTCGATTCGGAGATGTTCTTTGCCCGTGTCCACATCCCACAACTGGACTGCGTCCGGACATCCTGAGGCCAACAACTTGCTGTCGCTGGAGTAGAAGAGGCCGGGCAAGGCGGGCCCACAAATGGTGATCTCGTGGAGTTGTTTCCACGTCCCCGTTTCTCGGATGAACAGAATCCGGTCAGAACTGACGGAGGATAGCGTCTTGCCGTCTCCCGAGAAGGCAAGGCCCCAAACGGCGCTGGTATGACCTTTCAATTCGGCCACGCTCTTGCTGGTATTGGTATCCCATACCCGGACTGCCCAGTCCCACCCGCCGGAAGCCAAGAACTTCTTGTCAGCGGAGATGGCTACCGCATTAACGCTTGATTTGTGCCCCGACACTCCGGCCAGCGGCTTGTAAAAGAATGTGTGCGCATCCCAAACAAAGGCTCCAGTGCCACCAGATGTGGCAAGAACCTCCCCATCTGCAGAGAAGGCCATGGACATGACTACACCGGAAAAGTCAACCCGTTTCTTCCCGGTCGGAATTTCCCATATGCGGTATCGGTCGCCGCTCGCGACGAGGTGTCGTCCATCTGGCGAGATCGCTACGGAATGAGCCGGTTCCTTGCCGTTTCCCTTGTTTTCAATCAGGTCTTTCCCCGTGGCAATCTCACAAACTCGAATTGTTCCGTCCTTGCATCCCGAAGCCAACATGTTCCCATCCGTCGAAAACGCAATCGAGCAGACTTCATTGGCAGAGCCCGGCAGGCGCAGGAGAGCACCGGAAGGCAGGGCATTACCGGCTGACGGATTCGGTTCCCCGCGTGCGGGCTGAAGGAGGAGCGCCGAGAGGAGCAGCAGCAGGAGCGACAATCGGAGGAATCGGATGTGCATGGAGGGCTCCCCGCAGAGACCCTTGGCTGTGCAATTCTACCCCGGCGGAGACGACCCCTCAAGCGGGAAGCCTTCCCCGGCACAGCGCCTTATCGCCAGAAGGATTCTCGCCACGACTCCCAAAAGCAGGCCCCCGTATGCTCCGAGATGCGCCCACCAGACCCGCAGGAATCGGTCGATCTCCTCCTGCGGGAGGCAGGGCATCAGTTGCGTTGAAAAGCCCAACGGGTCCCGATGGCCGAACAGGAGGGAGAGCAGGACGGAGAGGGCGACCGCCACGGTGCAGGGAATCCACAGGTGCCTGAGGATGCAGAGCGACCGCTTCCGCGCCTCCACCCGGCGCATCACGAACGTCCAGACCGCGATGGCGATGACCCCGGCGGAGAACCCGGCCTGAGCGCCCAGAAGGCAAGCTTCGTACCGGACATCCCCCTCGACGAGCCCTTTGCCAAGGATGAAGTAGTACGGGGAGAGGTTGGACGTCACCGCGTCGTTGACCACCCCGTAGATCGCGCCGAGCACGCCCCCCAGAAGGATGACGCCGTACTCCCAGAGCCGGTCCGTGCTGCCCGGATGGCGTCTCCTCTCGAACAGGACGAGGCCGACGGCAAACAGGAGGAGCGCCACCACCCTCGACCAAAACGGGATGTCGGGCATAACGGCACCGGATTCTGGCCCCGATCCGAGAGGCGGTAGACAAGCCCTTCCAGCCCGTCACCCCGCGTTTCCCCACTTCTTTGACGACTCGAAGCGGCAGGCGTTTGGACGAAAGCGACGGAACTAAGTTCCGGCCTCTCCTCGGCGGCTGGGCCAAGGCTACAGAAGGTTCAGCGACTTCAGTGGCTTCAGGTAGGCGGTTTGGCGGGCTGGCCATGGCCGGGAAGGGCTGGAGGGGAGGGTGGATCTCCGAGGGTTCGGTGTGGAGAGGAGGGGAAATCAAGTCATCAAAAAATACGCACTCCACGGGTACATCGGGGTACGTCATGTTCACCCTAGGCCGCGGGGAGATTGCCGTAAGTTACAGAAGGTTCGGTGTTAACGACAATTCCCGAAGAATTTTGAGAGTACGCCCGCCCCGACTTGAACGGGGACCACTGGCTCCGGAGGCCAGCGCTCTATCCAATTGAGCTACGGGCGCCCACGAATCACCCCCCCTCGCGCGAGGGATGACGCTAGAAGTTCATATACTGGATTTTCTTGCGCAAGGCAAGGGTCTGGTCCTTCGCCTCCAGGAGCTCGCCGAGGGAGTCCCACGACCCGCTCAGGAGCCGTTCGCGGGCGGAGGCGGGAATCTCGCCGGCGATCGTGCGCCCCCCGGCCGTCGCCGTCTGGGCCTCCACGTCGACGGCCACCTCGACCGACGGGTCGGCTTGGACGTGCGCGGCGAGGTCGGCGGCGTCCTTCCCGTCGACCCGCAGGCAGGGGAGGCCCATGGAGACGCAGTTGCCGGCGAAGATCTCGGCGAACGAGTGGCCGACGATCGCGCGGATGCCCCAGCGGTGGAGCGCCTCGGGGGCGTGCTCGCGGGAGGAGCCGCAGCCGAAGTTGCGGCCGACGACGAGGACGGAGGCCCCGCGGTAGCGCTCCTGGCTGAACGGGTGGGCCGGGTCCTGGGCCCGGTCGTCCTCGAAGGCGTGCTCGCCGAGGCCCTCGAAGGTGACGCAGCGGAGGTAGCGGGCCGGGATGATCCGGTCCGTGTCGATGTCGTCGTGGGGCAGGGGGACGGCGCGGCCGGCCACCCGTCTGATGTGGCTCTTGATGTCCGGGCTCACGGGACCTCTCCGAAACGACCCCTGCGGCCGCTCGCGCTCATTTCGCGGCGCCCAGCCGCGACTCCGCCCAGTGGAGCACGTAGGGATTGCTGACCCGCCAGGGGCCGCGGATGATGCGGGGCGGCGCCTCGATGACGCGGCCGTCGATGCTGGTGCGGGGCGTGACGCGGAGCGCCTCGATCTCGACGCACCGGCCCGAGACGCTGGTCCCGAACTTCCACTGGCCGTCCATCTCGAGCAGGCCGATGATGAGGCGCGCGCCGTCCGTGCCCGCGGCGTCGAGGACGTCGAGGTCCTCCTGCTCCAGGTGCGTCAGGAAGCGGGAGTAGGAGTGGTAGACCGGGCCCGAGGCGCACCCGGTCAGGGCGGCCGCGAGCGCCAGGGCCAGGAGGCCGGTTCGCGTGGTCATGGTCCTGTCTCCCACAAAGTCCGCGTCCCGGGCCGGATGCGCCCGGGCGCGCGGGCGGCTACTGGAACTCCCGGACGTCGGTCACGTGCCCGGCCACGGCGGCGGCGGCGACCATGGCGGGGCTCATGAGGAGGGTCCGGCCGGTGGGGCTGCCCATGCGGCCCTTGAAGTTGCGGTTGCTGGAGGCGGCGCAGAGATCCCGGTCCTTCAGCTTGTCGGGGTTCATGGCCAGGCACATCGAGCAGCCGGGCTGCCGCCACTGGAAGCCGGCCTGGCGGAAGACCTCGTCGAGCCCCTCGGCCTCCGCGTCGCGGGCGACCTGGAGGGATCCGGGGACGACGAGGGCGCGGATGCCGGGGGCGACGCGGCGGCCGCGGGCGATCTTCGCGGCCGCGCGCAGGTCCTCCAGACGGCCGTTCGTGCAGGACCCGATGAAGGCGACCTGGATCGGCGCCCCCGTCATCGGCTGGCCGGGCTGGAAACCCATGTAGGCCAGGGCTTCCGTCGCCGCGCCGCGCTCGTCGGCGGGGAGGGAGGCGGGATCGGGGATCCGCTCGTCGACGCCGATGGCCTGGCCGGGGTTGATCCCCCAGGTGACCATCGGGGGGAGGGCGGCCGCGTCGAAGGCGGCGACGTCGTCGTAGGCCGCGTCGGGGTCGCTGGCGAGCCCCTTCCACCAGGCGGCGGCGCGGTCGAAGGTCTCGCCCTTCGGGACGTAGGGTCTTCCGCAGAGGTAGC
>CAYUME010000011.1:8158-14207 GCA_964445475.1 uncultured Planctomycetia bacterium | reverse complement strand
ATGCTCATGTTGCAGAGGGTGAGGCGCTCCTCCATGGACATGGCGCCGACCGTGGAGCCGCCGTATTCGTAGGCGAAGCCGATGCCGCCCTTGACGCCGAGGCGGCGGATGACCGCGAGGATGACGTCCTTGGCGGTGACGCCGGGGCGGAGGGCGCCGTCGACGCGGACGAGGCGGAGCCTCGGCTTGGCGAGGCGGAGGCACTGGGTGGCGAGGACGTCGCGGACCTGGCGGGTGCCGATGCCGAAGGCGACGGCCCCGAAGGCGCCGTGGGTGGCCGTGTGGCTGTCCCCGCAGGCGATCGTCATCCCGGGCTGGGTGAGGCCCATCTCGGGTCCGATGACGTGGATGACGCCCTGGCGGCCGCTGGCGGGGCCGAAGAAGGTGACGCCGAACTCCTTGCAGTTCGCCTCGAGGCGGGCGGCCATCTCCTCGGCCATCGCGTCGGCGAAGGGGCGCTTCGGGTCTTCCGTGGGGATGATGTGGTCGAGGGTGGCGAAAGTGCGGTCGGGGCAGAGGACCTTGATTCCGCGCTCGCGGAGCATCTGGAAGGCCTGCGGGCTGGTCACCTCGTGGACGAGGTGGAGGCCGATGAAGAGCTGGGCGTCGCCGGAGGGGAACCGGCGGACGGTATGGGCGTCCCAGACGCGGTCGAGGAGGGTCTGCGGCATAGGGCGGGTGCGAGGCCCCGAAAAAACAAGAGCCGGCGAACCGGCTCGCAACTCCGGACGGCCCTGAATTGGGGGTGGATTATAGCGGGAGGGACCCGACATTTCCATGGCAGATTACGGAATTCCGCCCGCGGCCCGTCTCCGTGCCTGCGGGAAGGGCGCATCGGGCTGCGGCCCCCCTGAAATGTCGCTCCCTACTAGATTCCACCCTCCGGAGATGTTAAGATTCCAATCGCGCTCGCGGTTCGGGCGCGGACCCCGGCGGAGCCGCTCTCCGCGGGGGAGGCACCCCGGAGGGATGCGGGCATGCGCGATCTGATCCGCCGGCTTCACCGGGACGAGCGCGGCAAGCTGACCGTCGAGCAGATCCTCCTGATCGCCTTCATCACGCTCCCCCTGCTCGGCCTCCTGATCGCCTTCCGCAACAAGATCGCCGACGCCCTGAGCGACGCGTGGAACCGGGTGTTCGGCGAGGGCCAGAAGGAACCGCGCCATCCCTGAGCCGTCCCGGCCTGCGCCGCCTCGGGGCTGCGGCGCGTCCCGGGGGCTGCGGGCGGACGCGGGGCCCTGAAATCGCGGGTCGGGACCCGAGCCCGGCCGGATCGTCTTCCCCAGCATGATCACCCCCACCCTGGTGGCGGCACACGCCGTGGCCGTCCTGTGCGTCCTCCTCAGCGCCGCGACGGAGTGGCGCCGGAAGCGGATCTACAACGCGGTTACCTATCCCGCGGCGGCTGCCGGGTTGATCCTGGCCTTTGCCGGGGGCGGGCTGCCGGGGCTCCAGACGCACGCCCTGGCGCTGGCCCTGGGCGCGGGGATCCCCCTCTTTTTTTTCCTGGGCGGCCTCATCGGGGGCGGCGACGTGAAGCTGCTGGGGGCGGCCGGGGCGCTGGGCGGGTTCCCGTTCGTCGTCTACGCCATGGCCTACAGCTTCGGCCTCGGGGCCCTCCTGGCCCTCGGCGTGCTCGTTGCCGGGGGCGGACTGAACGACGGCCTTCGGCGCGCCGCGCGGCTGCTCCTGTCGGTCTTCCTGCCGGTCCCGACGTCGGAGGCGGACCGGGCCGCGGGCCGGACGCCGCTCCCGTTCGGGATCGCCATCGCCGCCGGGGTGATCTGGCGACTGATCGAGGAATGGGCGGGGGGGAGCCTGTTCGGATGGTGAGGCGTCGAGCGCGGGACACGGATTCGAGCAGGGAGAATGCGGGACGGGGGCGGGGCTAGGCCTCGGCGAGGTCCTTGAAGGCGGGGTCCTGCCAGTACTCGCGGAAGGCGGGGTCGTTGAGGGCCTCGTCGCGCAACTCGGCGCCGGCCTGGAAGGCCTTCGCGAGGTTGTCGAGCATCCCGTCCCGGTTGCGCTGGAGGGCGCAGGTGGCGGCGATGCCGAAGAGGGCCTGGGCGTTGCCGGGGGCGAGCTCCAGGGCCTTCTGGCCGGCCTCCTGCGCCTCGTCGAGGCGGCCGAGCTGGCGGAGGGCCGTGGCGAGGTGGATCCAGGCCAGGGTGTGGCGGGGCGCGAGGTCGAGGACGCGCCGGTAGGCCCGGGCGGCGTCCGCGGGGCGGCCGCGCTGGGCGAGGAGGGCGGCCTCGAAAAACCGGGTGTGGGCCTCGGCCTCCTGGAGCAGCCGCCGTTCCTGGGCCTGGGCCTGGGAGGCGACGGCGGCCTTCTGGTCGTCGACGATCCGGCGCAGTTCCTCGTTGACGGACGACTTGAGCTGGCGGAGCGTCTCCTCCAGCTCCTGTTCCCCCTTCCGGCGGAGCCCCATCGCCTCCTCGCGCACGCGATGCTCCGTGTTCTGCTCGAGCAGCTCCGTGTAGCGCTCGATCTCGTTCTCGTGCGCCTCCTTGAGCTTCCGGAAGTAGTCGAGGATCTCCGTCTTCTTCGCCTCGATGTCGTTGATGAGGGTCCCGAAGCGCTTGTGGACGTCCTCGGCGGCGCCGACGTAGCGCTCGGCCTGGCGGATCGTCTCCCGCATGGCCTTGAGGCGCGAGCCGCCCATCACGGCGAAGGCGATGATGACGACGACGAAGAGGATGTTGAGGACGAGGTTGCCGATGATGATGAGCTGGAAGGTGCCGGTGCTCTTCCGGTAGAGGTCGGTCTGGTCCTGCGACTTGCCCTCGAGGGTCTTGAGGGACCGTTCGAGGTCCCCGAGGCGGGCCAGGAGCGGCTGCTCCCGGGCGAATTCCTGCTGGCCCTTGTTCTCCCACCAGTTCCGCGCCTCGCGGGGGGACTTGAAGTCGATGCCCGTGCAGGCTTTGAGCGCGCTCCGGGCGGCCTCGAGCGTCGCGGGGTGCTCCTGGGGGTCATCGTAGCGCCAGACGATCATCTTGAGGATCGCCGGGTCGCGGGTCGGGTTGACGGCGATCAGGTTGAGGGCGGACTCGCGGACCTTCGCGTCCTTGTGCTCCAGCATGCGCACGACAAGTTCAGGGAGCGGGTCCGTCTGCGCGTCCACGGGGGGCACGACGAGAAGGAGGGTCGCGGCCGCCAGGAGCAGCGCCGGGAGGAAGCGCATGGTCGGGGGCCCGGATCGCGACTCGTGCGCGCGGCGGATGTCGCCGCGGGAGGCGCGATTATAGGGAAGAGGCCGGGTCGAGTCAAAAGAGAATGACGCTGCGGCCGGGCTTCCCCCGCGCACCGCCCGCCGGGATCCGGAATTGACCGGGGGGCGCGTTTGGTCTAGAATCCGTCGATTCGCGCCGGGAGATCGGGGAGGAAGCCGATGCGGATCGGGCGACGGGTTCCCGGGGAGGCGGTCGCGGGTGTGTTGGCGCTCGCCGCGGCGGCGGGGGCGGCCGAACCGGACCCGGCGGAGGGGCCCTATGTCGCGCTGCACCGCCAGGCGGCCCCGGCGGTGGCGTCGATCGAGAGCCTCGGCACGGGGGGGGTGATTTCCGCGGACGGCCTGGTCCTGACCGCGGCCAGCGTGGTGCCGCCGCGGGACCGGATCGCGCTCTTCTTCGCGGACGGGAAGCGGCGCGAGGCGAAGGTCGTGGCCCGCGCCGTCGCCTACGACCTCGCCCTCCTGCGGGTCGATCCGCCGGCGGAGGGGCTGCCCCACCTCGCGCTCGCGGAGGCGGATCCGCCCCTCGGCCGGTTGGTCTGCACCCTGGGCAACGCCTTCCAGAGCCTCTCCCGGGACGGACAGGTCGCGATCAGCGCCGGGATGGTGAGCGGCCACTACGCCGTCCCCCCGTCGCGCGGGGGGCGGAAGCCCCTCTATGCGGGGCGCGTCCTTGAGATCACCGCGGCCGTCAATCCCGGGATGGCCGGGGCGCCCGTCCTCGACCGGGAGGGCCGCCTTGTCGGGCTGGTCACCCTGAATTTCGACCGGACGCGGTGGCTCGGCACGGCGGTCCCCGTCAGCGTGATCCGGCCGGTGCTGGAGGCCCTGAAAGCCGGGCGGGAACCGGCACCGCCGGCCGTCGTCGGCGCGCCTGCCCCTCCGGCCGGGCATCTGGGCGTCGAGGTCGAGGAGGCCCCGGAGGGCGGTCTGTCGATCGTGCGGGTGGAGGCGGACTCCCCGGCGGCCCGCGTGGACCTTCGCGTCGGGGACCGGATCGTCGAGCTGGACGGGCGCCCCGTCGAGTCGCGGGACGAGTTCCTGGAAGTTCTCGGGGATCTCTCGCCGGGCGCGCGGATCCGGCTGACGCTGGAACGGGGGAAAGACCGGTTGAAGAAGATGGTGGAGCTCGGGAAGCCGCCGGAGGCCGGCGCGAAATAGCGCGTCGCTTTCGACGCGGGAAGGATTCGGCATGCCGACTCGCTCGCAGGGGATCCGGAGGGCGTGCGGGGCGATCGCCCGCGCGTTCGCGCTCCTGACCGTCCTGGCCGGGGCCGCCGCGCCGGCCAGGGCCCAGCTGGCGTCGGATCCGGAGGCCTTCGAGAGGCGGATCGCCGCGGCGGTGGAGAAGGTGGCGCCGTCCGTCGTGGCGCTGGAGATCGAGCGGAAGCCGTCCGGCGCCGGGGAGGGCGGTCCGCCTTCGGGCCTGCTCCCGTCCCAGGCCGACGAGTGGCTCCGGCTCCTGCTCTATCGCCGGCCGACCCGCGTCCTGGTCTCCGGCGTGATAGCCAGCCGGGAGGGGCACGTGCTGACGAGCCACGCCCACTTGCGCGGGGAGATCCGACGCCTCGCGATCCGCCTGCCGGACGGGACGGAGCGGGCGGCCGAGCTGGTCGGCTTCGACCAACGGCGGGACCTGGCCCTGGTGAAGGCGGTGCTTCCCGGCGCCGTCGTCCCGGCCTTCGCGCCGGACCTCCCGAAGGTGGGCGACTGGGTGGTGGCGGTGGGGCGCGTCCCGGACCCGGCGAGCCCGACGGCGACGGCGGGCATCGTGAGCGCCCGCAAGCGGATGCGCGGGGCGGCCGTGCAGATCGAGGCGGAGCTGAATTACGGGAACGCCGGGGGGGCGGTCGTCGACCTCGAGGGGCGCCTGCTCGGCATCGCCTGCAACATCACCGAGCGGGCCCAGTGGGGGCAGAACTCCGGAGTCGGCTTTGCAGTCACCTGGGACCGCGTCGAGGACCTCCTGCCGCGCCTCCGGGAGGGCCTGAAGTCCGCCGTGCCGCCCCAGCCCTACATCGGGGTCCGGCCGGCGGAAGGCGCGCTGGACGTGAAGGGGGCGGCGATCGACGAGGTCGTCCCGGGCGGACCCGCCGATCAGGCCGGGCTCCGGGACGGCGACCTCATCGTGCGCGTCGAGGATCAGCCCGTCCGCAACTGGGACGACCTGGTCCGGGCGATCCGGAGCCGAAAGGCGGGCGAGCGGGTGCGGATCACGGTCGACCGGCTGGGCGAGTCGAAGACCTTCCGTGTCCAGATCGGGCAGACGGACCATGAGTGAGCCGGGAGCCGGGAGCCGGAGACCTCCGGGGGCGCGCGCGGGGCTCGCCGCGGCCGTCCTGCTGGCCGCCGCGGCGGCGACGCCGGCCGCCGGGTCGGACGCGTTGCAGGATGCGGTCCGGTCCGTCGTCGACCGGGCGATGCCCGCCTTCGTCTTCATCGGGGGCGGGTCCGGCGTCCTCATCTCGCCCGATGGCGAGTTTCTCACGAACCAGCACGTCGCGCTCTCCAGCGAGCGTTGGGAGGTCCGCCTGGCCGACGGGCGCGTGGTGACGGCCCGACGCCTGGGCTCGGACCCCTACGGGGACGTCGCCCTCCTGCGGATGGAGGGGGTGAAGGACCTGCCCTTCGTCCCGCTGGGCGACTCCGACGCCCTGCGGCCGGGAGAGCCGGTCGTCGCCTTGGGGAACCCCTTCGCGCTCGGCGGCGTGCTCGGCAGCCAGCGCGGCGACGCGGCGGTCAGCGTGGGGATCGTGAGCGCCATCCACCGCCGCCAGGGGGCGTACATGGACGCCATCCAGACCGACGCCGCGATCA
>CAYUME010000011.1:0-8148 GCA_964445475.1 uncultured Planctomycetia bacterium | reverse complement strand
GGCGAGCTGGTCGGCATCAACGGCCGGATCGCCACCCGCTTCGGCAACCGCGTCAACTCCGGAGTCGGGTTCGCCATCCCCGTCAACCAGATCCGGCGGTTCCTGCCGGCCCTCCGGGAGGGGGGGACCGTCTTTCACGGCATGTTCGAGGGGGTCCAGGTGGCCCGCCGGCGTCTCGCGGAAGGCGGGGCCCTCGTGACGGGCGTCTCCCCGGCCTCTCCCGCCGGCCGCGCCGGGATCCGGGTCGACGACGTAATCGTCCGCGTGGACCGGTATCCGACGCCGACCTGGTCTCGGTACGACGGCGTGGTCTCCAGCTTTCCCGAGGGGGCCGACCTGGACGTGACGGTCCGGCGCGGGGGGGCGGATCGAACGCTTCCCGTCCGCCTCGGTCGGCTCCGGGATCGCGAAGCGGAGATCCAGTTCCTGGCCCGGACGTCGCCGACGGAGCTCGGCGTACGGGTGGACGACGCGCCGACCGGGGGGGTGGCCCTGGTGGAGGTCCCGGCGGAATCCCCCGCCGCGGCGGCTGGGTTGAAGGCCGAGGACGTGCTGATCCGGCTGGACGGTCGCCGCGTGGAAAGCCGGCTGGAGTACTTTCTCATTCTTCGGCGGACGCGCCCCGGGGAATCGGTGCCGGTGGAGGCGGTCCGTGGCGGAGAGACGGTGCGGGGGACGGTGACGCTGAAGTCCCGGTCGGCGGAGGAGGGGGCGGGCGCCGAGGAGGGGGAGGAATAAGGCGCGCGAACCGTCCGCCCGACGTGTCACGGCCCCCGGCGGGGCTTTTTTTGTCGGGGGATGAAATAAAGAAGGGCGGGCGCCTTGCGACGCCCGCCCTTCAGTTCCACCGCCGGCTGGTCCCCGGTGTGCGGGTGCACCAGGGGGCCGACGGCGGGTAGAGGGGGATCCTCAGAAACCGCCGCCCTCCCGTCGGGAGGCGGCGAGCGGCACCGCGTTCGAGAAGATCTCGACTTTGCCGATCACCTTGAACATCCCGTTCAGGTCGCTGCGTTTCACGAAGATGATCGGGTAGCTCCGGTTGGTGGCCTGCAGGGCGACCGTTTCCCCGTCCTGCAGCATGACCTGGCGGAGCTGACCCTGGCGCTGGCCCTTTTCCGTGAAGATGGCGAAGACGAAGTCCCCGTCCTCGACCTTGCCCGAGCGGGAGACGAGGGCGATGTCGCCCTCCTTGAAGTTGGCGCCCTCGTCGGAGATGAGCGCGTTGCCGCAGGCCGTGATCGCGAACGTGTGGGTCGGGTGGACGCCCGGCACGGCGATGCGGTCCTGGCCGAGGGACTCGGGGAACCCGTTGGGTGCGATCCGGCTGGGATAGCCCAGGGAAACGCTGTTGAGGAGGGGGATGGTATTGGAGACAACGCCGGAAGCCTCCCCCGGGCGCTGGCGCGCCGCCGGGGCCTTGGCGGGAGCCCCATCCGGTCCCAGGACGCGGTTGAATTCCGGCTGGAGGGAACGGGGGATCTTGTCGAGGTAGGCCAGCTTGAGGAATTCGACCTCGTCCTGGCCGAAGATGCGGGCGAGCTTGCGGACGAATTTCTCGGTCGGGGGGTTGACCTTCTCGTTCTCGATCCCGGAGAGGTAGCCCTTCGAGGAGCCGATCTTGGCCGCCAACGCCTCCAGGGTCATCCCCTTCTGCTTGCGCAGGTCGCGCAGCCGCTTGCCGAATTCCATGGGGGGCGCTCCCGATCCTTCGATGCCGAGCCGGGTCTTATATTCCTCGTACCGCCGTTCAGGCCCCTTTGCACTCGTCAGTACATGACTTATATGACATATATGACCATCGTGTCAAGTTGGAACATCGAGGCCATCCGCGTCGGGCGAGACAGCGCCCGCGCGTCCCGCCGCGCCCCGGTTCAATGGCACTTCAACTCAATGGGGCGCAAGGAGTTGCGATTGGTTCCGTGCGAGCCGGCGCGGCGGAGCCTGCCGCCGGAGCGAAATAATAATTTTACGAATATTTTTCGGATCTTTATTTTCGGGCGGTCCCCCGCGTGGGGCGACGGTCCGGAAACCTTACCCCTGGCGGAGCGGTCCTGTCAATAAAAAAAAACAGAGGGATGGGGCGGGACCGCCCGCGGCCGGGCGGCTCAGGAAGAGGAGACGGTGCGCCGCAGCCCCTCTTCGACGGGCGTGGCGGGGACGAACCCGATCGTCTCCCGGAGGCCGGAGACCTCGGCGCACGATCGCCGGATCTCGCCGGGACGCGCCGGCTCGTGGACGGGGGCGGGCGCCCCCGCGACGTGGGATCGGACGAGCTCCGCCAGGCGGCTCACGGTCGTGGGATTCCCGCCGGCCACGTTCAGGATCCGGCCGCGGGCGGCGGGCGCCGTCGCGGTCCGGACGAGGGCCTCCACGACGTCATCGACGTACGTGAAGTCGCGGGACTGCTCCCCGTCCCCGTAGATGACCGGCGCGCGGCCCGACCGGCAGGCGTCGATGAACCGGGGGATCACCGCGGCGTAGGGCGAGAGGGGATCCTGGCGGGGCCCGTAGACGTTGAAGAACCGGAGCGCCGTCGTCTCCACGCGCCCCGTGGCGTCGAACAGACGGAGGAGGTGCTCCGTCGCCAGCTTGCTCACCCCGTACGGGGAGAGGGGCCGGGGGGGGAGGTCCTCCCGGGCTGCGTCCTTCGCGACCGTCCCGTAGACGGAGGAGGAACTGGCCGCCACGACGCGACGGACGCGGGCCTCGGTCGCGGCGAGGAGCACGGCGAGCGTCCCCGCGCCGTTCGCCCGGTCGGACTCCGCCGGGGCCGCGATCGACCGGGGGACGGAGGCCAGGGCCGCCAGGTGGAAGACCGAATCGCATCCCGCGCACAGGTCCCGGAGCGCGGCCCGGTCGAGGATGTCCCCCCGGTGGAAGCGGATCCGGGGGAGGGACGCCTGCAGGTTGGCTTCGCGGCCGGTCGCCAGGTTGTCGATGACCCGGACCGCCCAGCCGTCGGCCAGCAGGCGGTCGACGAGGTGGGATCCGATGAAGCCGGCACCGCCGGTGACGAGCGCGCTGCGCATGGGGAAATTATAGACGAATCCCGAACAAATCCCGCGCATTTTTCGTCGTGATCCCGGCCAGTTCCCCGACCGGGATCCCCCGGGCGGCGGCCAGCGCGGCGGCGGTCTCCGCGATGAAGGCCGGCTCGTTCCTCCGGCCGCGGCGCGCCTGGGGGGGGAGCCAGGGCGCATCGGTCTCGACGACGATCCGGTCGGCCGGGGCGGCCCGCGCCACCGCGCGCAGGGCGTGCGATCCGGGGTAGCCCACCGGGGCGGCGAACGAGAGGTGCAGGCCCAGGTCGAGCGCCGCCCGCGCGTCGTCGGAGGTCCCGGCGAAGCAGTGCATGACGCCCCGGATGGGGGGAGGGCAGGCCGCGCGGAGCTGGGCCAGGCAGTCCGCGTAGGCGTCCCGGCAGTGGATCACGACCGGTTTTCCCGCCGCCCGCGCGATCGCCAGGTGGCGCGCGAAGTGGGCCCGCTGGGCGTCCCGCGGGGCCCGGTCCCCGTGCCAGTCCAGGCCGGTCTCTCCGACCGCCACGACGCGGTCCCGCCGGGCGAGCGCTGCCAGGGTCTCCCAGTCCGATTCGGCCAGCGGACGTCCCGCTTCCGTCGGATGGAACCCGACGGCGGCGAAGACCTCCGGGCGGGATGCGGCGAGGTCCGCGGACCACCGGCAGCTGGGCGCGTCGGTGCCGACCGTCACCGCGGCCGCCACGCCGGCTTCGCGCATGCGGGACAAGAGGTCCTCCAGGTCGCCGGCGAACCGCTCGTCGTCCAGGTGACAGTGCGTGTCGATGAGCGGGTCGATGGGGCACCTCGTTTTCGGGGCCGGGCGCGGCGGAACGCCGGGGGCGGCCCCGTCCCCGGCGCCAACCGGAACGTCCATACCACAACGCGCGACCGCTGGCAACGGGAGGTGGTGTTTTTTTGCTTGATGGGTAATAAAGTCATATAATGGCAAAACGCATTGGGTGGCCAGACCGTAGTCCGGAGGGGACGGGGAGGAGGGGAGGCATGCCGGAAAAGAAAACGCTGACCACGGGCGACATCGCGAAATACTGCGGCGTCAATTTCCGGACGGTGATCCGGTGGATCGAGCGGGGCCACCTCAAGGCCCACCAGCTGCCCGGTCGCGGGGACAACCGGGTGGAGGTATCCGACTTCATGGCCTTCCTCAGGTCCCACGACATGCCGATCCCGGAGGAGTTCCTGGACCGTTCCCGGCGGGTCCTGATCGTGGACGACGATCCCGCGATGTCCGCCGCGATCCAGCGCACGCTGAAGCGGGCGGGATTCGAGACGCGAGTCGCCTCCGACGGGTTCCGCGCCGGCACGCTGCTGGGGACCTTCCTGCCCGGCGTGATGACGCTGGACCTGCGGATGCCCGGCATTCCCGGCCTCGACGTGCTCAAGTTCGTCCGCCTCGCCGAGCGGCTGAAGGATATCCGGATCCTGGTCGTCTCCGCCATGCCGCGGAAGGAGCTGGACGAGGCGCTGGCGGCGGGTGCCGACGACGTGATGGAGAAGCCGTTCCGGAACCCGGAGCTGCTCGAGAAGGTGGCGCGTCTTGCCGGGGTGAGCCCGGCGGTGACGCCGCGGAGGGCGGCGGATGAGGCGTAAGCGGGACGGCGGTTCCCGGGCGCCACGGCGTGGGGCGAAGCCGTCGGTGCGTCGTCGCACCGCGCGGTCGGGCATTCCCCCGGCCCCTCCCGCGGGGCCGTCCTCCTCCGCCTCCCCTGCCGCGGATCGAGCCGGCCCGTTCTCGCCTCCCGCCCCCCGGCCGCAGGCCGACCCGCCGTTCCACGTTGCGCCGCACCCCTGGCCTGAGGCTGGCCCGGACAGCATGCGGATGTTCGAGCAGAACCCGCACCCCACCTGGATCTACGACCACGAGACGCTCCGCATCCTGGCGGTCAACGACGCGGCCGTACGCCGATACGGATACTCCCGGGACGAATTTCTGGCCCTGACGGCGGCGGACCTCTATCCGTCCGGGGCGTTTCCGGAGGGGCTCGATGCCGAGCTGCGGGAAGGGAGGGGGGCTGGACCGGGGGGGAGCCGCCGTCACCGGGCGAAGGACGGCTCGATCCTGCATGTGGAGCTGATCCGGCACACGATGTCGTACGCCGGACGGCGGGCGCACGTGGTCCTGGCGCACGACGTGACGGGGCATTTCCAGGCGGCAACGGACCTGGACGACAGCCGGACCCGCCTGCAGCTCGCCCTGGAGGCCGCCCGGCTGACGCTCTGGGAATTCGACCTGATGACGCGCCAGGTGAGGTGGCCCCAGGGCGTCGCGACGAGCTACGGGCTGGAGGAAGGATCGTTCAAGGGGACGGAGGCGGCGTTCTGGGACCTGGTGCACCCCGAGGACCGCGAGCGGATGCAGACGGCCGTGTCGGAGGCCGTGTCGGGAAGCGGGCATTTCGACGAGGAGTTCCGCTCGATCCGGCCCGACGGGGGCATCGAGTGGCACGCCGGCGTCGGGCGGGTCGTCCGGGATCCCTCCGGCCGGCCGCTGCGCCTCGTCGGCGTCGGGTCCAACATCACCGCGCGCAAGCGGGTGGAGGAGGCCCTGAGGGAGAGCGAGGAGATGTTCCGCAACATCTCCGGGGCGATCCCCCTCCCGATGGCCATCACCCGGCTCGCCGACAGCCGGATCCTCTACGCGAACGCCCCGTTCCTGTCCTTCTTCGGATACACGCCGGAGGACGTCACGCGCCGGACCGTCATGGATTTCCTCGGCGACGACGACTCCCGGCTGGCCATCCGGGAGTCGCTGTTGCGAGGGGGGGGCGTCGACCGGCAGCTGCGGGTCCGCCGGGTCGACGGCACCTTCGTGTGGGTCAACGTCTCGATGCGCCGGATGCTGTTCCGGGGCGAGCCTGCCGTGATCGGGGTGGCGTTCGACGACACGCAGCGCAAGCGGGCGGAGGAGGCGCTGGTCGCCGCGGAGGCCAAGTTCCGGAGCCTCGTCGAGCAGTCCCTGGTCGGCACGTACATCATCCAGGACGGCCGGCTGCAGTATGTGAATCCCCGGCTGGCGGAGATCTTCGGGGTCGCCCCGCGGGAGATGCTTGCGGCGGCTTCCTTCCTGGATTTCGTCGACGCGGCGGACCGTCCCCAGGTGGAGGAGCATCTCCTTCGGCAGCTGGCGGGGGAGACGGAGCCGGCCCGGCACGACTTCCGGGGGCGCCGGCCGGACGGCACGCCGGTCTCTCTCGAGGCGCACGGGACGCGGACCGAATTCAACGGCCGATTCGCGGTCATCGGGATCCTGCTCGACGTCACCGAGTCGAAGCGGGCGGAAGAGGCCCTCCACTTCCGGCTCGGATTCGAGCGGCTCATCGCCGCGATCTCGGCCCAGTTCATCAACCTGCCCCGGGAGCGGATCGACGAGGGGATCCAGGGCGCCCTCCGCTCCGTCGGCGAATTCGCGGGGGCGGACCGCAGCTACGTCTTTGAGCGGTCGCCCGACGGCCGCGTCGTCGACAACACGCACGAGTGGTGCGCGCCGGGGATTCCCCCGAGCCGGCCGGGGCTGCAGGGCGTTTCGATCGCCCAGTACCCCTGGCTGGCCGAGCGGATCCTGCGCCGGGAGGTCGTCCACATCCCTCGCGTGGGGGATCTTCCCCCCGAGGCGTCCGCCGAGCGGGAGCGGTTCCTGGTCGACGGGCCGGACTGGTCCGTCCTGCTCGTTCCGATGATCGCCCGCGGCGAGGTGACCGGGTTGCTGGGATTCGACAAGCTGCGGGAGATGAAGCGATGGTCGGAGGACACCGTCGCCCTGCTCGACTTCGTCGGCCAGATCATCGGGAACGCCCTCGACCGAAAGCGGTCCGACGAAGTCCTGCGGTACCGTCTCGAGTTCGAGACGCTGATCTCCGTCCTGTCCGCCGAGTTCATCAACCTCCCCATCGAGCAGGTCGACGACGGGGTTCGGCGCGCGCTGCGCCAGGTCGGCGAGTTCGTACGGGTCGACCGGTGCTACGTCTTCCGACTAGATCCCGACGGGGAGACCCTGGACAACACGCACGAGTGGTGCGCCCCGGGCGTCGCGTCGTACCTCGACCAGCTGCAGCGCATCCCGGCATCCCGGTTCCCGTGGCTCCTGGACCGCCTGCGGCGATTCGAGACGGTCCATGTGCCGCGTGTCGCGGACCTCCCCGACGCGGCGCAGGCGGAGCGCGAGGAGTTCGAGCGGGAGTCGATCCGGTCCCTTCTCCTCGTCCCCCTGCGGTACGGGGACCGGTTGGCGGGGTTCCTCGGCTGCGACGCCGTCCGGGCGGAGACCTCGTGGACGGAGGACACGGTCGCGCTGCGGAGCCTGGTGGGGCAGACGCTCGTGAACGCCTTCGAGCGGAAGCGGGCGGAGGAGGCGATCCGGGTGAGCACGCGGCGTCTGGAGCAGGCCCACCAGCAGTTGCAGGAGAACCAGGCGCAGCTCGTGCAGTCGGAGAAGATGGCGGGCCTCGGGCTGCTGGCGGCCGGCGTCGCCCACGAGATCAACAACCCCGTGGGCTTCGTCATGAGCAACATCGGGACGCTGGGCGACTACGTGGGCATCTTCAAGGACCTCCTGGAGGCGTACGAGGCGCTGGCGGCAGCGGAGACGGACGGCGGGCGCGAGGCCGCCCGCGCCCGCATCGAGGCGATCCGGCGCCGGGAGGATCTCGCCTACATCCTGAAGGACATCGACGCCCTCTTGCGCGAGTCCCAGGAGGGGGCGAACCGGGTCCGGGAGATCGTCCAGGCCCTTCGCAGCTTCGCTCGCGCCGACGAGGGCGAGCGGGTGGAGATCGACGTCAACGCGGGTCTCGAGGCCACGATCAAGGTCGTCTGGAACGAGATCAAGTACAAGTGCCGGCTGGCGAAGCGGCTGGCGCCCGTGCCGCCCGTCAGCGGCTACCCCGGCCAGCTCAACCAGGTCTTTCTCAACCTGATCCTCAACGCCGCCCAGGCGGTTCCGGAGAAGGGGGAGATCGCGGTCGAGACGGCGGTCGAGGACGGGTGCGTCGTCGTCCGCATCTCGGACAACGGGGTCGGCATCCCGCCGGAGAACCGCTCCAAGCTCTTCACCCCCTTTTTCACCACGAAGCCGGTGGGCAAGGGGACGGGGCTGGGGCTTTCCATCTCATAC
>CAYUME010000010.1:16397-21277 GCA_964445475.1 uncultured Planctomycetia bacterium | reverse complement strand
ATGCACCGCGGCGGTCGCGGCGGTGTGCGCAACGGCCGGCGGCTTCGCCCGCACGGCCGACGCCGAGGACCGGCAGGGCAAGCTGATCGCCGTCCTCCAGTCGGACGCGCCGCCGCAGGAGAAGGCGATCACCTGCAAGCAGCTGGCCATCTACGGGAACCGGGACGCCGTCCCGGCCTTGGCCCCGCTCCTGGCGGACGAGCAGCTGGCGTCGTGGGCGCGGATCGCCCTGGAGGCGATCCCCGATCCGGCCGCGGACGCCGCCCTGCGCGAGGCGATGGGAAAGCTGCAGGGCCGGCTGCTGGTCGGGACGATCAACTCGATCGGCGTGCGGCGCGACGCGAAGGCGGTCGACGGGCTCGCGCAGAAGCTCAAGGGCGACGATGCGGACGCGGCGTCGGCCGCGGCCGCGGCCCTGGGCCGCATCGGAGGCGTCCCGGCCGTCCGGATCCTGGAGCCGCTTCTCGCCGGCGCGCCGGTCCCGGTCCGCTCGGCGGTCGCGGAGGGCTGCATCCTCTGCGCGGAGCGGTTCCTGGCCGAGGGGAAGGCTGACGAGGCCGTGACGCTGTACGACCGGGTCCGCAAGGCGGACGTGCCCGCTCAGCGCCTCCTCGAGGCGACGCGCGGGGCGATCCTCGCCCGGAAGTCGGCCGGCATCCCGATGCTGCTGGAGACGCTGAAGTCGGGCGACAAGGCGACGTTCGGCATCGGGCTGACCACGGCCCGCGAGCTCCCCGGCAGCGACGTGACCGAGGCGCTGGTGGCCGAGATGGCCCGCCTGACGCCGGACCGGCAGGCCCTGCTGGTCCTGGCCCTGTCCGACCGGGGCGATCCCAAGGCCCTGCCCGCCATGCTGGCGGCGATCCAGAACGGCCCGCGGAAGGCGGGGCTCGCCGCGATGGGCGCGTTGGATCGCATCGGGAACGTCTCCTGTGTGCCGGTCCTGCTGAAGGCGGCGCTCGAGACCGACGAGGAGGTGGCGGCCACGGCGAAAGCGACGCTCATGAAGCTGCCGGGCGCGGACACGGACGCCGACCTCGTGGCCCGCCTCGCGCAGGCCTCCGGGAAGACGCGGCAGGTCCTCATCGAGATGATCGGCAAGCGCCGGATCGAATCGGCCCTCCCCAAGCTCGTGCCGTGCGCCGAAGACGCCGATGCGGGGATCCGCGCCGCCGCCGTGGCCGCCCTCGGCGCGCTCGGCGGCGAGAAGCAGGTGCCCGACCTCGTCGCGATCCTCCAGAAAACCGCGGATGCCGGCGAGCGGGACGGTCTGGAGAAGGCCCTCCGGGCGACCGCGTCCCGCGGCGGCGCGGCCTGCACGCCGAAGCTGCTGCCCCTCGTCCGGAGCGACGACGGCGCGCTGCGCGCGATCGGGCTGCACGCCCTGGCCTGCAGCGGCGGCCCCGCCGCCCTGGCCGCCGTCAAGGCCGCCCTCGACGACAAGGACGAGGCCGTCCAGGACGAGGCCGTGCGCACGCTCTCCACCTGGCCGAACCAGTGGCCCGAAGACGACGGCGTGACGGCGCCGCTGCTGACCCTGGCCAAGTCGGGAAAGAAGCCGGCGCACCGGATCCTGGCGCTGCGCGGCTTCCTGCAGCACCTGCAGGGGAACAAGACGCTCAAGGTGGACGAGCGGCTGGCCCAGGTCAACGAGGTCCTGCCGCTGGCCGCGAGGCCCGAGGAGAAGCGGCTGGCGATCTCGGTCCTCGGCACCATCCCCTCCGCCCGCGCGCTGGACCAGCTGGTGACCTTCACGGGGGATCCCGGGATCGCCGAGGAGGCCTGCGCGGCCATCGTCAGCCTCGCGGAGCGGAACGACCTGAACGTGCCCAAGGAACAGAGACAGAAGGCGCTGACGGCGGCGGCCGAGCAGGCGAAGACCGGCTCGACCAAGAAGAAGGCCCAGAACCTGCTGAAGGCCATGCGCTAGCGGGTCCCGCGCATCGGTCCGTCACGTCCTCTCGCATCGCGCGCGAGGGGGAGCGCGTCTTGACGTGTCGTCGCCGCTCGCTCGAAACGGCGCTTCGGCCGGCCTTCCGCCGGCCCGCACGGCGTCATCGATGTCCCCCAGACGCCCGGCTTCCCGCGGCGATTCCCGGAAAGGGTCAACCATGCCCCAGCGACTTCCCGTTTCCGGCCGTCGCGGGCTCCTGAAGCGGATCGCCGCCGCCGCGGCCGTCCCGTATGTCGTGCCGTCCTGGGCCCTGGGCCTGGACGGCGCCGTCTCGCCCAGCGAGCGCATCGCGATGGGCTTCATCGGGATCGGGGGGCAGGGCGGGGGCCATCTTTTCGGGGGAGCCTGGACGTACATCACCGGCGGCTACCTGGGCCGGGAGGACGTCCAGGTCCTCGGGGTCTGCGACATCGTGCGCCAGAAGCGGGAAGGCGCACGGGACCGCGTCAACAAGTATTACTCGGACAAGCCCGACAAGGGCACCTACCGCTCCTGCGACGCCTACAACGACCTCCGCGAGCTCCTGGCCCGCGAGGACATCGACGCCGTGCTCATCGGGTCGCCCAACCACTGGCACGCGCCGATGGCGATCATGGCCGCGAAGGCGGGGAAGGACGTCTACTGCGAAAAGCCGACGGCCATCACCCTCCGCGAGAGCCAGATCCTGGCCGAGACCGTCAGGCGGTACGGGCGCGTGTACCAGGCCGGGACGCAGCAGCGCTCCGAGTACGGCGGGAAGTTCCGGCGGGCCTGCGAGCTGGTCCGCAGCAAGCGGATCGGCGAGCTGAAGGAAGTCTACGCGAACATCGGGGGCGCCGAGGCCAAGTGGGTGCGGGGCTTCGGGGCGGGCAAGCCCGTCCCGGACGGGTTCGACTGGGACCTCTGGCTCGGCCCGGCGCCGTGGTCGCCCTTCGGGACCATCCCGGTCCATGCGTTCGTCTTCGACGGCGGCAACTGGGAGCAGCACCACTACGACATCGTGCAGTGGGCCATCGCCGCAGACCGCACCGGGCCGGTGGAGATCGGCGTGGAAAACGGCCACGCCGTCTACCGCTTTGCCAGCGGCGTGGTGGTGCACGGGGCCCCTTACCCCGGGGAAAAGGTGGGCGGCAGCGGCGGGGCGACCTTTGTGGGGACGGAGGGCCGCATCGCGGTGGACCGGGACAACCTGGTGGCCTATCCCCCGAAGATCGCCGAGGCGCCGCTGGGGCCGAACGACGTGCACCTGTACAAGTGCATCAGCCATTCCGGGAACTTCCTGGAGTGCATCCGGACGCGCAAGCGCACGATCTGCGACGCCGAGACCGCGAAACGCGCCGCCAGCTTCGTCCTTCTGGGAGGCATCGCCCAGCATCTGGGTCGGACGGTGAAGTGGGATCCGGCGAAGGAGCAGTTCATCGACGACCCCGAGGCCGCCCGGCTGATGTCCCTGCCGGCCCGGCCGCCGTGGCGGTTGTAGGACGCCGGTTGTCCGGCGCAGCCGATGTCGGGTGGGCCGTAGGCTGGAGAACGCCATGATGAGGTGGACTGGATCGCTGGTCCTGGGACTGGTCCTCGTCGTCGGCCCGACGGGCGCCCCCCGTTCCGCGCGCGCCGAAGACGCGGAGGACCGGCTCCTCGCCGTCCTGCAGACGGCCCCGGAACCCGGGCTGAAGGACAAGGCCTGCTTCGAGCTGAGACGGGTGGGGACGGCCCGGGCCGTGCCCGCCCTGGCGGCGCTGCTGCCCGACGAGCAGCTGACCCAGTCGGCCCGCTGCGCCCTGGAGGTCCTGCCGTGCCCGGAGGCGGGGACGGCGCTCCGCGCGGCGCTGCCGAAAACCGCGGGGATGGTCCGGGCGGGCATCCTCGATTCGCTCGGCGTCCGCCGCGACCGGGAATCGGTCCCGGCAATCGCCGCGCTCGTCGCGGATCCGGATGCCCTGACAGCGGCCTCGGCGGCGTCGGCCCTGGGGAAGATCGGAGGACCGGACGCGATCCGGGCGCTCCGGGGAGTCCGTCCGAAGGCACCGGCCGAGCTGAAGCCGGTCCTCGCGGACGCGCTGCTGCGCGCCGCCGACTTCGCGCTGGTCGAGGGAGATCCGGACGGGGCCCGCTCCGTCTACCAGGAGCTGGCCGCCCCCGGGGAACGGGAGCACGTCCGGACGGCCGCCCTCCGCGGGCTGCTCTGTGCCGCCGGCGACGGGGCCATCCCGCGGGTCGAATCGGCGCTGACGGGGAAGGATCGTGCCGCCCAGCGGGCGGCGATCCCCTGGGTGCGGGACATGAAAGGCGAGGCGGCGACGAAGGCGTTCGCGGATCTCGTGAGCCGCGTCGATCCGATGATCCAGGTCTCCCTGCTGGAGGCGCTGGAGCAGCGTGGCGATCCGGCGGCCGCTTCGGCCGTCGCCGCGACGGCCGGAAGCCCCGTGCAGGAGGTCCGCATCGCGGCCTTGGCGGCCCTGGGCGCGCTGGGGAACGCCGCGACCGCGCCCCTCCTGGCCGAGGCGGCGGCGAAGGCGTCGGGCGCCGAACAGAGCGCGGCGAGACGGTCCCTGGACCTGCTCCGGGACGCGACCGTGTGCGAGGCGCTCCTGGCGCACCTGCCGAAGGCGCAGCCCGCCGTGCAGGGCGAGATCGTGCGCGCCCTCGGCCAGCGCCAGGAGACCCGGGCCGTCCCGGCGCTGCTGAAGATGGCGGCGGAGGGCGAGGCGCCCCTCCGGATGGTCGCCTTCCGATCCCTCGCGGTCCTGGCCGACGGAAGCACCGCCGGGGACCTGATCCGGCTCCTGCTCGGGGCGAAGACGGACGCCGAGCGCGAGGCGGTCGAGCGGGCCCTCGGCGCGGCCTGCGAGCGGAGCGATCGCCCGGAGGCCTCCGCCGCGCGGGTCCTGGACGCGATGAAAGGCGCGGCCGTGCCGGTCAGCAGGTCCTTGTGGAAGAAAAAAGA
>CAYUME010000010.1:0-16387 GCA_964445475.1 uncultured Planctomycetia bacterium | reverse complement strand
AGGCGCGGCCGTGCCGGCACGCGCCGCCCTCCTCCGGGTCGCCGGACGCACGGGCGGCGCGGCCGCCCTGTCCGCATTGCGGGCGGGGCTCCGGGACGAAGAGGCCGAGATCCGGGATGCGGCCCTCCGGACGATGGCGGAATCCGCCGGGCTGGACGCGGCACCGGACCTGCTCAAGCTGGCCCGGGAGGCAACGACAACGATCCAGCGCGTCCTGGCGCTGCGTGGGTCCTGGCGCATGGTCGCCCTGGCGGCCGACCGTCCGGTCGAGGAGCGATGGACGATGTGCCAGGCGTCCATGGCGGCTGCCCGGCGGCCGGAGGAGAAGAAGCTCGGCCTCACGGAGCTGGCGAAGCTCCCCCATCCCGGCGCGCTCCAGCTCGCGGAGTCGCTCTGCGGCGAGGAGGCGGTCCGGGAGGAGGCGGAAGCCGCCACCGTCCGGATCGCCGCCGCGCTCGCCGGTTCGCACCCGGCGGAGGCGAAGGCGGCGCTCCGCCGGATTGCGACGACGTCGAAGAACGAGGCGCTCCGCGCCGAGGCCGGCAAGGCCCTCGACGCGGCGGACTCGTACGCCGGCTACATTACCGCCTGGCGGGCGGCCGGCCCCTACCGGCAGGACGGGAAGCCGTGCCAGGAGCTCTTCGACATCCCCTTCCCGCCGGAGAAGCCCGGCGGCAGCGTGGCGTGGAAGCCCGCTTCGCGCCCGGCCGACCCCGCGCTGTTCTGGCAGGCCGACCTCGCGAGCGTTGTCGGCGGGGATCACGCCGTCGCCTACTTGATGGCGCGCGTTCGGGCGCCCAAGGAGATGAGGGTCCGGCTCGAGATCGGGACCGACGACGGCGTCAAGGTCTGGGTGAACGGGAAGCTGGTCCACGCCAACAATGCCGTCCGCGGCCTCCGGCCCGGCGAGGACAAGGCGGAGGCCATGCTCCGGGCGGGGGCGAACGACTTCCTGCTCAAGATCACCCAGCACACGCTGGGATGCGGGGCGTGCGTGCGCATCCGGAGCCTCGACGGGTCCGTCGTCGAGGGGTTGCAGTGCGAGGACGGGGGCGCCCCGCGCTAGCGGTCGCTGACGCGTGACCCGTGCGGTTCCCGCGTGGGGGGGCCGCAAGGTTGGCCGTTCCTGGAAACGATGGGGCCGGTTCCGCCTGTCGGCGGAACCGGCCCCTTGCATGATCCTCAGTCGCTCGCCCAGGCCCGCGCCCTTCTCAGGCCCGGAAGTCTTCCTCCGCGAAGGTCAGCGGCTTCCCGGCGGCGACGGCCTCGTTGACGCGGAGGACTTGGACGTTGGTCGCGAAGGCCACCTCGCCCGGGCAGTTGAGCCGGGCCTCGCCGCGCACCGCCGCGAAGAAGTTCTGGAGGTGCGGGAGGTGGACGGACGGCTCCACCTCGACGTTCAGGCAGTAGGCGGGCGTCGGCACGGACCGGTAGGCGCTGAGGATGGCCTCCGCCGCCCCCTTCGCCTCCGCCTTCGCCTCGGGGGCCGCGTCCCGGAGGAGGTATCCCTTCCGGATCCACGGCTCCCACGCATGCTGACCGTCGACGGCGGGCAGATGCGCCTCGGGATAGGCTCGGCACTGGCCGGGGTCCTCCGAGATCTGCAGCGTGCCGTCCGTGCCCATGAACGCCTCGAAGTAGCCGCGCGCGCTGGTGGTGGTCAGGACCTGGTAGAAGGCGCGGACGACGCCCTGCGGCGTCGGGAACTCGTAGAGCGTCATGTAATTGTCGTACCACTCGAAGTCCGGGTGGGAATCCCGTCCGCCGGACGCCATCACGGCCCTCGGCCGCGCGTCGCCGAGGAACCACCCGAAGATGTCGATCTGGTGCGACCCGATGTCCTCGGCGGGCCCGCCGCCAAACTTCTTGAACCACCGCCAGTCGCGGAATCGCTCCATGGTGTCGTAGCCGTACTTCTTGAGCGTCTCGGCGTCGAGGGGGGCGTTCTTGGGGTAGCCGCGCGGCCCGGAGGCGGCCACCGACCGGTTCCACTGCGCGTTGATGTGGGTGATGCGGCCGAGCAGCTTGGCCTCCCGGAGGAGCCTCTCCCGGCAGTGCAGGTACCGCGGGTTGGAGCGGCGCTGGTGGCCGATCTGGAGGAGCCGTTTCGTCTCCCGCGAGACCCGCACCATCTCCCGCGCCTTCTCGATCTCGTTGGACATCGCCTTCTCGCAGTACACGTGCAGGCCGGCTTTCATGCACGCGATGGCGTGCTCGGCGTGCATCCAGTCGGGGGTGGCGACGATGACGGCGTCCAGCCCCTTCTCCTTGCCGAGCAGGTCCTGGTAGTCCGTGTAGACGGTCGCCTCGTGCTTGTAGGCCCGGAGGCGCCCGGCGGCGTACTTCTGGCTGTACGGCCAGATGTCGCAGACCGCCCGGAAGCGGACGCCCGGGATCGTCAGGGACTGCTGCATCAGGACGAGTCCCTGCGCCCCCGCGCCGAGGAGGGCGACGTTCACCTCCTGGCCGGAGGCCTTCGCCTCCTCGCCCAGGACCGCGGTGCCCAGGGCCAGCCCCGCCCCGGCGGACCCCGCCGCCTTGAGGAACCCGCGCCGGGAGACCGGCTCCGCGCCGCCGTCGTTCGTATGGCCCATGATCGACCCTCCCTGAGAAAGTGAGACCCCCCGTCCCCCAAGGGCTATCCATGACCCCCAGCTTACCCGTTTCATGGGATGAGGAGGATACCTTGAACGTGGGACTGCGTTCCGGGGCCTGCCTGTGCAACCGGGCCGGTCACGTCGTGGAGCGACGTGCTGACAGGTGGGCAGCGGCCGGATTTCATTTTGCCCCCTGACGCGCGAGGAACGACTGCCAGAGCGCCTCCCGCACGTACAGCGCCAGGTGCACGTCCGGCCGCAGGCCGAAGAGTCGCGGCGGGGCGTACCTCCCCCGGAGCCGCGCGTCGAGACGGTCCTGGATCTCCGGGGACGTGACGATCACGTCCGCGTCCAGGTCCACGCCCGGATCCTGCAGCACCTCCTGCTTCGACCAGCCGACGCGGTCGAACTTCCGCAGGTACCACGGCAGCGGCCAGTAGTTCACCGCGGTGACGACGTGGATGGTCATCGTCTCCGGCTGCGGCAGGGTTTGTGCGACGCGCCCGATCAGGTCCGCCAGGTTCACCGCGTCGGTCGACGTGTGCGCGTACACGTACGGGTTGCGCTGGTCCGCATGGAAGCGGAAGTTCAACTGCCAGGATTGCCACCCGAGCTGGGCGACGAGCGCCAGGAGGATTGCGCCGGCGGCCCACCGGGCCGGTTTCCGCGGCATCCACCGGGCCACGGCGACGGCGCCGACGCCCGCGAGGAGGATCATGCCGTGGAGGAAGCCGAGCAGGCACCACGGCGTCTTGTACGGGATGGCGGCGTAGAGCGCCGTCAGGACGAGCGTGTAGAACGCCAGGAATCGCACCGCGGGGGCGGCGCCGTCGGGCACGCCACCCCGCCTCAGCCCGGCCACGGCCCCGACAATCGCCAGTCCGACGATGAGCCCCTCCGTCCAGAAGAACCCTCGGGCCGGATGGTCGGCGATCAGGATGGATAAATAGTAGTGCCACGGGTGCTCGTGGAGGCCTTCCCCCCCGGCCCGCTTCCCGTACGTGGCGTAGGTCAAGAGGGAATCCAGGGGGCCGTGCAGGTTCGACCCGAACGAGGAATAGAGCAGGGCGGCCACGAGAACGGCGGCGCCGGCGGCGGCCGCGATGTGCGCGTGCCTCAGCTTGCTCCTGGTTTCTGCTCCCGGCGCCGGTCCCGACGCGGCCGGCGCGTCCCCGTGTCGTCGCGCCCAGAGCGCCGTCAGCCCCAGCCCCGCCCCCATGGCGGCGGCCGCGAGGACCCAGGTCTCCTTCGTGGCGTGCATCAGGCCGAGCGAGGCGCCCGCCGCGGCGGCCCAGACGACCGACCGCGTCCGCGCGTACCGCCAGGCCGAGGCGAGGGCCGCGAACGTGAAGAAGACCAGGAGCGTCTCCTGGATGTAGTACCGGCTGTAGAAGACCATCGCCGGTGAGATCGCCGTCAGGACCCCCGCGGCGACCGCCGCCGGCCAGCCCAGGCCGTCGATTACTAAGAATAGAAGCAGGACGAGGAACGCGCCGACGAGGGCCGGCACGACGCGGTAGGTGGACTCGGCGGTATCGGCGAAGCGACGGGCGGGGCTCAGCCAGATCGACGGGAGGGTCAGGTAGTAGAGGCTGGGGCCGTGGTGCTCGGCGGGGTCGTAGGCGTAGGAGCCGGTCTCGTACAGGTCGCCGGTCTTGACGGCCTGGTTCGCCTCGTCGCCGTGCATCGGCCGCAGGCCGAGCCGCGGGAGGCGGAAGGCCAGCGCCGCGGCAAACGCGGCGAGCAGGAGGATCCCGAACGGGCTTCTCAAAGTGTGCCCGCCAACTCCACGGGAGGCTCGTCCGCGGTGAAGTCCGAGCCATCCCATTTCATCCCGTGTCGCCTGCAAGAGGGGACACGGCCACGAAAAGAGGACCTCAGGAAGCCGGCTTCCCGTACGCCTCGATCTCGATGTAGTGGTTCAGGTCGTTGGAGGAGTTGCCCCGGCTGTAGAAGCGGATGTACCGGGCCTTCACGCCCTTGGCGTCGATCAGGCGGCCGCGGCTGTCCTCGATGCACTCGAGGTCCTTCCCGATGCCCAGGCCGGAGGAGTTGTCGAAGTCGTTGTTGTACAGCGTCTGGACGTTCTCGATGAAGTCGGCGTCGTCGGCCGTCTGGACGACGATGTCGTGGTAGACGCGCCCCTGGGCGTGGTAGTGCCAGAAGAGGACGGCGTAGAGGACGGCGGGGGCCCCGAGGTCGACCTGGATCCACTGCTTGCCCGGCGCGAACTCCACGAAACAGCCGTCCGACCCCTCCTTGTCGCCGTCGGTGATCTGCTTGATCTCGCCGATGATCGGCTCGGGGTCGCTGGCGGTGACCTTCTTGCCGAGGGCCAGGTTCGTGCAGCCCTCGGGGACGAGGAACGGCGGGCGCGGGCGCTCGTCGTATTTTTCGAGGGTGGGGGCCGGCTTGATGTTCTTCGGCGTGCCCTCGAAGAGGGGCTTCGGCAGCTTGACCGCGAGCGGTACCTGCTTGGTCCGGGGCGGCTGGTCCGGGGGGGCCGTCGTGACCGGCGGGGCGGGCGGGGCCGGCTCGGCCGCCGGCGCCGGGCGGGCCCATCCGACGGCGCACGCGATCCCCGCCAGCGCCAGGAGCCGCCGCTCGCGAGAAGGTCCCGTCTTCGTAGTCATCGCCGCGCCTCCGTCATGAGGAACACGCCTTCAGGACTCTTCCGGGTGCCGAATCCGACCCGGCGGGGAGAATGCCAGCACCTTCGTACCAGAAGAACGAGCCGAAGGCAAGGCGGGGAGGAGGCCGGGCGAGGCCCACGTCGCCTCCCGGCGGCCCCCGATTCACAACGGGGGAAACAGCCCCCGCTGATCGTCGTCGCCTGGCCGCGACCGGCCCTTCAGCCCGGACCGGCCGTCGTCCCCTTGTCATCCTTCATGCCGGGCCGCACGTCGCGATACCCGCCCCGCAGGTGCTTCAGCCGCACGTGGATCACCTCCTCCGCCATCTCGACGGATTCGCGGAGGTAGCGAAACCACCTCCGTCCCCCGTGCTTGGTCAGGCTCTCGTCGCGATGCCGCCAGCCCACCTCCACCTCCTTGATCGCGAAGCCCGCCTTCCCGAGCAGGAAGAGGAGCTCCGCGTCGAACGCGGTGACCTTCCAGCCGGCGGGGGGCTTTCCAGGTCGGAGGAACCGCAGATGGGGGAAGATCGCCAGCGCCGTCCGGCGCCGGAAGGACTTGAAGCCGCACTGGGTGTCGCTGATGCCCTGGAGGAGGAATAGACGGCGGAAGAAGCGGAAGGCGCGGCTGCTCAGCCGGCGGGCGAGGGAAAAGCCCCCCCGCCGGGTCCCGCGCGACCCGATGACCACGTCATAGCCCTGGTCGTACCACGGCGCGAGCCGGTCCCACGCGTCGATCGGCGTGGACTGGTCCATGTCGGTGAAGAGGACGATCTCGCCCCGCGCGCGCCGGATTCCGGCCCAGACCGCGGCGGGCTTCCCCCCGTGCGGGATCACCCAGCACTCGAAGCCCTCCCGGCCCCCGACGAATGTCCGGAGGAGGTCCGCGCTGCGGTCGGTGGAGCCGTCGTCGATCAGGAGGACCTCCCACGGGCAGTGCAGGCGACCCAGGTAGCGGTGCATCTCCTCCAGGACGCCGCGCTCCAGGTTCTGCTCCTCGTTGAAGCACGGAACGACCACGGAAAGGTAAGGGGTCGGCATGCGTCACCCGGAAGGCTCGGCCGTCGGTGAAGGCGCGGGACTATCGTACTGAAGGAGGGGGCGGATGCCCAGCGATAATCGGCGGCGTTCACCCGCCCTTCGCCCGGTACGCCAAGGCGCCGTTCCAGGAGCCCGGCCTGAAGGACCCGGAGATCCAGGCCTCGTATTGCCACGTGGGCACGGGCCTCATCGCCGGGACTGTCTACCTGTTCGCCGCCTCGCAGGGGCTGGCCGCGTGGTTCCACAACGGCAACAAGGCGGCTTTGGCCGAGGTGCTGAGGCTGCGACGTCAAGGACCGGACCGAGGGCATCCGGGCCGCGCTGAAGAAGGCGAAGGAGGGCGGCGGGGGCGTCGTCTTCTTCCCCGCGGGCCGCTACGGGGTCACCGGGGAGCTCTCCCTCCCCCCGCGGACCGTGCTCCGGGGCGAGGGGACGGGCCTGGTCGCCCTCTGGTGGGGCTCGGGCCGGTTCAATCTCGACGGAGGCAACGCGAAGGGCCTCGAGCACGACGAGAGCGCCCCCAAGCCGCCGGGCACCCTGATCTCCGGGCGCGACTTCGTCAACTACGGCTGCGCGCCGCGGACCGAATACCAGCCCTGCTGGTACGTCCAGTACCTGGACAACGAGCTCCGGGAGGGCCACACCTCGGTCGACACCGCCGGGCACATGAAGCGCCGCGTTCCCGTTGTCCGGCCGCACCCGGTCCGGCGCGCATTTCCCTGTCTGGTCCGCCTCTCCCGGACTACTCTAAGGGGGACACCTCATTGGGAGACGACCCCATGACCGCGCGCCGCCGCCCGCTCCCCCGCTGGGCCTCCGCCTTCGCGCTCGTCGCCCCCGCCCTCCTCCCCGGGCCCGTCCGGCCCGCCGACGCGGCGGCGGCCGGGAGGCCGAACATCCTCTACGTCATGAGCGACGACCACGCGGCGCACGCGATCAGCGCCTACGGCAGCCGCGTGAACCGGACGCCGAACCTGGACCGGATCGCTGCGGAGGGGATGCGCTTCCTCAACTGCTTCGCCACCAACTCCATTTGCACCCCCAGCCGCGCCACGGTCCTCACCGGCCAGTACAGCCACCTCAACGGCTGCCCGACCTTCAACCGCCTCGACCCCGCCCGCCCCACCGTCGCGAAGCACCTCCAGGCCGCGGGCTACCATACCGTCATGCTCGGCAAGTGGCACCTCGGCAGCGATCCCGCCGGCTTCGACGAGTGGCTCATCCTCCCCGGCCAGGGGGTCTACCATAACCCGACCTTCTACGACCGCGACGGGGCGCGCCAGATCCCGGGGTACGTCACCGACGTCACGACGGACCTCGCGATCGACTTCCTGAAGCGCCGCCCGGCCGACAAGCCCTTCTTCCTGATGTGCCACAACAAGGCGCCGCACCGGGCCTGGGAGCCCGACGACAAGCACCGCGCGATGTTCGCGGACCGGGTAATCCCCGAGCCGGACACGCTCCGCGACGACTACGCCGGCCGGACCGACGCCCTCCGCGAGAACCAGCAGCGCGTCTCCCGCGACCTTACCCGCCGCGACCTCAAGCTCCAGCCGCCCGCCGACCTTCCCCCCGCGGAGCGCAACAAGTGGCTCGGCGCCAAGCCGATGGAGGTCGAGATCGAGACGCAGGACGGGAAGAAGACGCTGACCGGCGACGCCCTCCACGCCTGGAAGTACCAGCGCTACCTGCAGGACTATCTCGCCTGCGTCCAGTCGATCGACGACAACATCGGGCGCCTCCTCGACTGGCTCGAGGCGAACGGCCTGAAGGACAACACCGTGGTGATCTACACCAGCGACCAGGGGTTCTTCCTCGGCGACCACGACATGTACGACAAGCGGTTCATGTACGAGGAGTCGATCCGGATGCCCTTCCTCGTCCGCTGGCCGGGCGTCGCGAAGCCCGGCTCGACGCAGGCGGCGCTCGCCACCAACGTCGACTTCGCGCCGACGTTCATGGACATCGCCGGGCTCGCCCCCGCCCCCGAGATGCAGGGCCGAAGCCTCGTCCCGCTCGTCCGCGGCGAGCCCCCCGCCGACTGGCGGACGTCCTTCTACTATCGCTACTACCACGATCCCGGCCACCACAACACCCGCGCCCACTACGGCGTCCGGACGGCGACGCACAAGCTGATCTACTTCTGGAAGAAGGACCAGTGGGAGCTCTACGACCTGGCGAAGGACCCGGAGGAGCTGCAGAACGTCTACGGCGAGCCCGCGCAGCGGGAGGTCGTGGAGAGGCTGAAGGCCGAGCTGGCGCGGCTCAAGCAGGAGGCGAAGGACGAGGACCAGTTCGCCGACCGGCAGCCGCCCGACGGCGTGGACGGCCCCGCGCCGGCGGCGACGAAGCGGCGCCAGAGGCCCTCAGCGGCGCGGCGCCGGGAGGCGCCGCCGGAAAGCACCGCGCGTCCGGACGTCCCCCGGGAGCCGGGGCTCCCCGCGCCGGCGACCCGGCCGTCACAGGACCGGCCGTCGCGGCTCCCCGGCCCGTCGTCCGAGGTTCCCGTAGCGGTGGTAGTCGATGCAGACGCTCTGCTCGCGGACATACCAGAGCAGCTCGACCCGGCCCTCCATCAGGACCGGCGCGTCGGCGATGTAGAGGCCCGTCTGCGGCACGAGCCGGAGGATCGCTGCGCCGGCGCGGCCCGGGGCGGCCGTCCGCACCCGCTCGACCTCCCCCCCCGTCACGTCGCGGGCGAGGGCGTCGTCGTCCTCCACCCGCACCGACAGGAGATCCCCGAGGCGGGGCTGCCAGCGCCGGAGGAGGTCGACGCACTCCGGCCGGATGCCGGCCGAAGCGCTGACGCGGACGCGGCAGCCGATCGTCAGGGCGGCGGCGACGCGCGCGAGCACGTCGAACGGCGCGTCGTCGGGGTGGAGTCGGACGGCGACCGACCGGACGGGCAGGTAGCGGCGGAAGTTGTCCTGGCCCACGAGCCGGACGGGGTCGTGCTTGCAACTGAACTCCTCCTGGAAGCTCAGGGCATAGCTGCCGATCGCGGCGAGCGTGCGGTCGACGTCGCCGGCGGGAAGGGCGGAGCCGTCGCCGCGGAGGAGGTCACGCAGGGCCTCCAGGTGCGGGTTGCGCAGGTCGTCCGTGCTGGGGGGCGGGGCCGCGTCCCGGATCTCCATGAGGGGGATGACATAGTGCGGCCCCCCGGCCTTGATGCCGGGCCCGAAGGCCGAGAGGCCCAGGCCGCCGAAGGGCTGTCGCAGGACGACCGCCCCGGTGGTGCCGCGGTTGACGTAGAGGTTGCCGGCCCGGAGGCTGTTGATCCAGAGGACCTGCTCGCGGTCGTCCAGGCTCTCGAGCCCCGCGGTCAGCCCGTAGCCGGTCTCGTTCGCGATGTCGATGGCCTCCCGGATCGTCTCGGCGCGCAGGACGGCGAGGACCGGCCCGAAGAGCTCGGTCGTATGGGTGAAGCTCCCGCGCCGCACGTTCCACTTGATCCCCGGGCTCCAGAGGGCGGGGTTGTTCTGGAGGCACCGCGGCAGGAGGGCCCAGGACTCGCCGGGCTCGAGCTCCTTGAGCCCGCGCTCCAGGGCGCCCTCGGGGGCGCGGATCAGGGGACCCATCCGGGTCGCCAGGTCCCACGCGCTGCCGACCGGAAGGCTGGCGGCCGCGTCGACGAGGCGCCGCTTGAACTCCGGGTCGTCGTAGACCTCCTTCTCGAGGATGAGCAGCGAGGTGGCGGAGCACTTCTGCCCGGCGTGCGAGAAGGCGGAGTGGAGGACGTGCTTGATGGCGAGGTCGCGGTCGGCGAGGGCCGTGACGATCGTCGCGTTCTTCCCCCCGGTCTCCGCCAGGAGGCGCAGGCCCGGCTTCGCCTGCAGCATGCGGACGGCCGTCTCCGTCCCGCCGGTCAGGATCACGGCGTCGACGCGGGGGTCCGTGACGAGACGCCGGCCGCCGCGGCCGCCCGGGCAGGGGACGAACTGGAGGACGCGGCGCGAGACGCCGGCCCGCCAGAAGCACTCGCACACCGCGTGGGCCGCCCGCACGGCGTCGGAGGACGGCTTCAGGATGACGGTGTTGCCCGCGGCGAGCGCGGCCGCGACCCCGCCGCACGGGATGGCGAGGGGGAAGTTCCACGGGGACGCGACGACGACGACGCCACGCCCCCGCGTCGACAGGTTCGGGCGGTTGGCGAGGTCGAGGGCCGTCAGGGGGTAGAAGGCGGCGAAGTCGACCGCCTCGGAGACCTCGGGGTCCGACTCGGGGATCGTCTTGCCGCCGTCGGCGAGCGCGGCGGCCAGGAGGTCTCCGCGGGCCGCGCGGAGGGCGTCGGCGGCGCGCCACAGGACCCCCAGGCGGTCGATGGCGCCCAGCGATCGCCAGCCGTCCGGATCCGCCGCGGCGCAGGCCAGGGCGCGCTCGACGTCGTCCGCCTCCGCCGGCCGGTACCGGCCGACGACGATCCCGGGGCGCGAGGGGTCGCGGCACTCGCGGACGGGCCGCCCCTCGAGGAGCGTCTCGCCGTCGACGACCAGGGGGATCTCCGGCGCCGCCGCGCCGCAGCGGGCCTTCTCCTCCTCGACGAGACGTCGGATCCAGGCCTCGTTCTGCGGGAGAGAGAAGTTCGTATTCGGCTCGTTCTCGAAGTCCTGCCAGCGGGCGGGCGCCGGTGCCGGCTCCGGCGGCCGGGAGCGGTCCTGGCGCGAGCGCGGGGCCTCCGGGAGGGCGTCGATCCGGTCGAACGACCGGAGGAAGCCCTGCTCGAGCGCCTCCCAGTCCGGGCTCCCGACCTCGACGCCCATGGCGTGGGAGAGGAAGTTGTCCGGCCCCGTGTTCTCGTCCAGGCGCCGGACCAGGTACCCGATGGCGTAGAGGTACTCGTCCTTCCGGCAGGCGGGGGCGTAAAGGAGGATGTTGCGGGTGAGCTCGGAGAGGGCGCGGCGCTGGTGGTTGGCCATGCCCTCGAGCATCTCGAACTGGACGCGGTCGAGGGCGCCGTCGTCGTGAGCACGGACGAGGGCGTAGGCCAGGTCGAAGAGGTTGTGGGAGGCGATGCCGAGGTGGACGGCGGCGAGGGTGTCGGGCCGGAGCCCCTCGTGGAGCATCCGCTTGAAATTCGCGTCGGTCTCGATCTTCCGGTGGAACGGCGGCTGCGGCCACCCCTCGAGGGAGGCCTGCACCCGCTCCATCTCCATGTTGGCGCCCTTGACGATGCGGATGAGGACGGGGCTGCCGCCGCGGGCCGCGCGGGCCCGGGCCCATGCGTTCAGTCGCTTCTGCATCGCGAACGCGTCGGGGAGGTAGGCCTGCAGCGCGATGCCGGCCCGGACCGACTCCATCCCCCGGCGGTCGAGCGTGCGCGTGAAGGCCTCGGCCGTGATCTCCATGTCCCGGTGCTCTTCCATGTCCAGGTAGACCGCCTTGGTCGTGCGGACGCCGTCCGGCCGGACGTAGGCCTCGCGCACGGCCGCGCGGTAGAGGAGCTCGAGGCGGTCGCAGAGGACGCGCACCGTCTCCTCGCGGGCGAGGGGGGCGATCTGGGAGTAGAGGGTCGAGATCTTGATGGAGATGAACTCGATCTCCGGGACCTGCAGGGCCTCCAGGTACTTCTCCAGGCGGTGCAGGGCCTCGCGCTCGTCCAGGAGGGCCTCGCCGAGGTAGTTGACGTTCATCCGCAGCCCCTCCTGCTGCCGCTCCCGGAGGTGCGCGACGAGGGCGTCGTTCTCGGCGGCGAGGACGACGTCCGAGGAGGCGCTGCGGATCTTCTCCTTCACGAGCGGGATCGAGAGGGAGGGGAGGTACTCGCCGAAGGTCTGGAAGCCCCGCATCAGCTGCCGCTCGAACGGGGAGAGGAACTTCGGGATGCCGTTTTCATCGAGGATGTGCACCAGGTGCTCCGCCGACCGGCTCGCGCGGCGCGGGCGGAACGTCTCGTCGGTCATCCGGACGATGGTGGCCTTGTCCTCCGGGCTCTGGATCATCCGGTGGATCTCGTCCAGGTGCTGCCGCTCCCGCGGGGTGATCAGCTGGAGGGCGCGCGTCTGCAGGCGCCGCGCCAGGAAGACCGCCTTCTGGACCGCCGGGGGGCGTGCGGAGGCGGGGTCCGGGCGGAAGGCCGCCAGGGCCTCCGCCAGGGCCCGTTCCGGGGAGGCCGCCGCGCGATCGCTCTCGATGGACACCCCCGTCCCTCCTGAATCGCGGATCCGGCGGCCCCCTCCATACCACGCCGTCCAGGCACCGTCAAGATATCGGACGCGGTTGTAGTATATGAGAATCCGGGGCGCGGGGCCGGCCGCGCGGCCCCCCGTGTTTTGATGGCGGACGCGCGCAGCAGGCGGTATACATACGCCGGTCGCGCGGCCGGCGCGCGGCGGGAATCCCCTGGTCCACCGATGACGTCTTTTCACCCGAGATCGCGGACGCGCTGGCCGGGGCCGCTGTGGCCTGCGATGGGCGCGGGCCTCCTGTTCGCGGCGGGGCACGCGGGATGTGTCCCGCGGGACGCGCCGGTCCGCGCCGCGCCGATCGAACGCGGCGAGCGCTGCGCCGCCTGTCACTCGGAGCAGGTCGCCTTCTGGCTCCACGGCGGACACCGCGGGATCGGCTGCGACGCCTGCCACGGCCCCCCGGGAGACCACCTCCGGGAGACGATCGTCCCCCGTCCCCGGCTGGAGACGCGGGGGCCGGAGCACTGCATGGAATGCCACCTCCGCCGGCGGGGAGAGCGGGAGATCCCCCCGCGGATCGACGGCCTTGCTGAGCACCTGGCCTTTCTCGAGAAAAAGCATACGATGACGGTGGACCGCGGCCGCCTCGGCGACGCGTGCACCCCCTGCCACAACCCCCATCTGCTGGAGTGACCGGGGATAACCGGCGGACGCGGCGGGCCCGTGCGGTCGACATCCGGTAAGGAGCGAGACCATGAACAGGGCTGTATCGCTCGGCGGGCTGCTCTGCCTGGTCGCCACGGGGGCGCTCGGCGGGAGCGGCCGGACGGAGGAAGGCGCCGCGCCCGACGCGGGGGCCGCGCTGCTGCAGGAGGGCCAGAAGGTCTTCCGCACCTGCACGGAGTGCCACTGCGCGACCGACCCCCGGATCCCGGAGGACGAGGACTGGCTCCGGATGAACCAGACGACGGCCTGCATCAAGGCCGACGACGCCTCGCCCCGGGCGCGCGAGGCGCTCGCGGCCTATCTGCGCTCGGATCGGGTGATCCGCCCCGTGCTGGTGAACGCGGCCTACGCGCCGAAGGAGGGCCTGCCCCACGGCCGCGTCGAGCTCCCCGAGGTCTCCGGCAGCGCGTTCCTCAAGACGGAAGGGGAGGCGGTCGCCCGGGGGGCTCCCGCCCGACTCCGCCTCTATTGGCCGGCGGGGCCGAAGGGGAGGACCCTCCCCGTCCCCGCCGCCGACTACCGGGTGATCACCTACGCGCTCTACGGCCGGGGCGGGACGGACGGCGCCGAGCGGTGGATGATGACGGCGGCGAACATCAACGGATGCGTGGAGCTGACGGTGCCCGACGGGGCGTCGGTGCCCCTGGACCTCCGGCCGGTCTTCGTCGGCGACGCCTTCGCGAAGCCGCTCGAGGACGGGGTCAAGATCCTCTACACCCAGACCGACCCGCACGGCAACGTCGCGACGCTCTCCGTGAACGGCGTGGTCCGTCTTCCGGAATACGGGGTCTTCGACGCGAACGGCCGGCAGGTGCACCACGCCGTCTTCGAGAACACCTGAGGCAGCCTCTCGAGTCTTTGGAGTTCCAAAGACAGGCCGACTCCCCTGACCGTGAAGGTGACCCCCGCGTACGGTCCGTTCGCCACGGAAGGGGACAAGGAAGCGCGGATCCGCGGCGACTGATCGCGCGGCTCACAGCACGAAGGAGGCTTCCATGATCGTGCGACGCGCCGCCGGGACGCTCGTGGCCCTCGCCGCGCTCGCCGCGATCGGGCCCGCCGCGGGCGGGGCGCCCCTCGAGGCGCTCGTGGGGACCGACGGGAAGGTGAGCCTCACCGCCGGCCGGCGTGAGCTCTGCGAGCTGACGGCGGGGCTCTTCGACCGGAACTGGGCCAGCGCCGCCGCTGTGGGCGATGCGAAGTCCGTCGCCCCCGGCCAACCCGCGCGCCGCTTCGGGATCAAGTCGCCCTCCGGTCCGACGGTCCCCGGCGTCTCGACCTTCGTCGAGGATCCCGGGGGCTCGCTCCGGGCGGAGTACGTCTTCACGCCCGCCGCCGACACGCCGCTCCAGTGCCTCCACGTCAACGCCGAGTTCGCCGTCCCGGCGCTGGCGGGCGGGACGTGGACCGCCGACGGAAAGAGCGGGACCTTTCCCGCCGAGTTCAAGGAGATCGGGCTCTTCAGCGAACCGGTCCGGTCGCTCGCGCTGAAGCTGCCGGCCGGCGAGACGCTGGCGTTTGCCTTCCCGGACCCCACGCCGGTCCTCCTGCAGGACAACCGGAAGTGGGGCCCGACGTTCTCCGTCCGCATCCACCGCGCGCCCGCCGGCGGCACGGCCTTCAAGGGCGGCGAGCCGGTCCGGATCGCCTTCACGCTGGGGGCGGCGGCGGGCCTCGCCGTCTCCATCGACGAGCCCGTCACCCTGACCGCGGGCGCCGAGTGGATCCCGCTGGCGCTCGAGCTTGACATCGAACCGGGCTCGGCGCTTGACTTCTCGTCGCAGGGCTTCGTCGACGCGCCGGCGGGAAAGCACGGCTGGATCCAGGCCTCGCCCGACGGCCACTTCGTCTTCGAGAAGGACCCGCAGAGGGCCCCGCGCCGCTTCTACGGCGTCAACTTCTGCTTCTCCGCCCAGTACATCACCCACGAGCAGTCCGACCGGCTCGCCGAGCGGATCGTGCGGCTCGGCTACAACGCCGTCCGCATCCACCACTACGAGGGCGAGCTCTGCCAGGGCCAGAAGCAGTCGTTCGACCTCAACCCCGAGAAGCTCGAGCAGTTCGACTACCTGATGGCCGCCTTCTTCAAGCGGGGGCTCTACGCCACGACGGACCTCTTCGTCTCGCGCCCCGTCCCGCGCGCGGAGATCGGCCAGCCGGGCGGCGGGAACGTCGGCATGGACGAGTTCAAGGACCTCGTGCCCGTCCACGAGAAGGCCTGGGAGAACTTCAAGGCCTTCTCGCGCAACCTCCTGACGCACGTCAACCCCCACACCGGCCGCAGCTACGCCCAGGAGCCGGGCCTCGCGTGGCTCGCGCTGATCAACGAGGGGAACCTCGGCAATTTCTTCGGCACGCTCCGGAAGGTCCCCGCGTGGAACGCCGCGTGGAACCGCTGGCTGGCCGGCCGCTACCCCGACCGGGCCGCGCTGGCGAAGGCCTGGGGGACGGAGCTCGCGGAGGGCGAGGACCCCGCGACGGGCAGCGTGGCGATGGCCGGCGACCTCCACAGCAGGACCGTCCGCGTCCGCGACGCCATCGCCTTCCTCGCCCACGTCGAGAAGGACTTCTTCGGCCGCGCGGCCGACTTCCTCCGGAAGGAGCTCGGCGTCAAGGCGCTCCTCACCAACATGAGCTGCTGGACGAACCATGCGACCGACCAGCTGGCGCGCGCCACCTTCGACTACGTGGACGACCACTTCTACGTCGACCACCCGCAGTTCCTCGAGCAGCCCTGGCGCCTGCCGAGCCGGTGCCCGAACACGAGCCCGGTGGCGGCCGGGGCGACGGGCGGCCGGCACTGCGCCTTCACGCGCCTCCTCGGCAAGCCCTTCACGATCACCGAGTACAATTACTCCGCGCCCGGCCGCTTCCGCGGCGTCGGCGGCATCCTCACCGGCGCCCTCGGCGCGATCCAGGACTGGAGCGGCGTCTGGCGCTTCTGCTACTGCCACTCGCGCGAGAACCTCTTCAAGCCCGGGGCGATGAACTATTTCGACATGGCCACCGACCCGCTCGGCCAGTCGGCGGAGCGCGCGAGCCTCTGCCTCTTCCTCCGGCGGGACCTCGAGGAGAAGGGCGCGCCGCACGTCACCGTGGCCTACCGCGAGGAGGCGCTCGCCGCGATGGACCGCCCCATCCCCGGCCTCGCGCCGCGCTGGCACTGGACGGCGTGGGTCGCCGGCGTCTCGACGCTCGTCCGCAAGGGCGGGCCGGCCGACGCGCCGTGGGCCGCCGCGCTCGCGGGGCCCGGCAGCCCGCTCCCC
>CAYUME010000009.1:19998-21501 GCA_964445475.1 uncultured Planctomycetia bacterium | reverse complement strand
AAAGAGGTATTCCGGGGTGATCCGCCGGAGCTGGGACATCCGGCCGTCGTCGGGGATCTCGGGGTCGAGGAGGACGAGGCTTCCGGAGAACCCCTCGTGGTGCCCCACGGCGGTGGCGGTGTACTTCGGGGAACCCGGGACGGCCCGGAAAGCGATCTCCGCGTCCGGCCGCAGCACGCGCCCGTAGACCAGCTTCTCCTTCCCGTACTGATCCGGTGGCACGTCGCCGGGCATGGCCGACCAGGGCAGGGGGTAGTTGCCGTGGTAGTTCCGGGGGTCGCGCCCGTCGGGGAGGCACGTCCAGAAGTGGTGCGCCACGCCCCAGTGGCGGTCCACGTAGTCCCAGCGGGTATAGACGATCTTGCCGTCGTGGCTCATGCTGGGCGCCCACTCGTTGGTCTCGTGGAAGCTGAGGCAGACGAGGTCGGAGCCGTCCGGCTCCGCGGAATGCAGCGTGTACGTCAGGGACTGCGGCGTGAGGACGCAGCGTCCCACGCCGCCGCGCCGCGTCGAGGTGAAGGCGATCCGGCCCGACGGCAGGGGGCAGGGATCGAAATCGTCGTCCGGGCCGTCGGTCAGCTGGACCAGCCGCCGCGTGGCCAGGTCGAAACGGAAGAGATGCCAGACCTTGGCGCCGGTGGTCGCGGCGAACAGCAGCTCGACGCCGTCGTAGCCCAGCTCCAGGCCGGAGAAGTACCCGTTCAGCTCCTTCCCTTCCCAGGGGCCCGCTGCCGCCCGGACGCCGGCCAGCGGCGTCTCGAGGGAGGCCTTCGACTTGAAGCCCCGGATGAGGAGGGGCCCGCCGCCCCGGCTGTGCCCGCCCCAGGCGGCCCGCGCCTGCTCGATGATGCGCTGGTCGCCCGGCTGCTCGAGCATGCAGACGATGTCGTCGAAGTCGAGGAGGGGGTTTGCGAAGGCGAGGCCGCGCCGCAGGGCGCAGGCCTGGAGGAAGAGCACCCTGCGTCCGCCCGGCGGGGCGTCCATCGCGGCGTCGGCAAGACGGTCCAGCCGCCCCCCGGCATCGGACCGCGTGCGCTCCGGCACCGAGCCGAGGCGCCCGTAATGGTCGAGGAGCGCCCGCGTCCGCCGGAGCACGACGTCCAGCGGGTCGGCGTCGGAGGATCGCACCAGCGCCTGGGGGTCCAAGGCCTCGGCCTGGAGGCGCTCGCGCAGGTTCCGGGGGAAGCCCTTCAGCCGGCCGATCTGGCCCGCCAGCTCCTGGTACTCCATCTCCCACGTCTGCTTGACGGTCAGGTGCGCCGCCGCCGCGGAGGCGACGCCCGGCAGGGCCAGCGCGGCCCACGCGAGTCCCAGCATGACGGCGCGATCCCGGGTTCCCGGCATGCGTACCCCCTGTCCGCGACCCCCCGGCGCTCCGCGTTCCAATTATATATCCGATGTGTCAGGGACGCCTTCCCAACCTCCTTTCTCACATGCCGCGCGCGGCGGGTATGCGGAGCACGTTGACGGAGAGGGGGGGCAGCTCGACGATGAACGCCGCCG
>CAYUME010000009.1:0-19988 GCA_964445475.1 uncultured Planctomycetia bacterium | reverse complement strand
TGCGGTCCGGTGTCTCATGTCGGTCGGGCCTCCTAGGGGGCGCGCGTGGCCGGGATGCGGAGCACGTTGACGGACAGCGGCGGCAGCTCGACGGTGAACGCCGCCGCGCAGCCGGGCAGCGGGAGCTCCTGCGGCACGATGCGGCGCGGATCGTCCAGGGTGTTCTCGTCCTCCGGCCCCAGCCCGCGGATCACGACGTGGCGGCCGGCCGCGCCCACCGACGCGGCGCCCTCGATCCGGACCTCCGTCCGGACGGGCGCCGGGAGGTAGTTGACGGCCTTCAGCACCACCTCGCCGTCCTTCCGGCTGTACCCCGTCGTGGCGAAGAACCCCGGCAGGTGTTCCGCCTTCGCGTCGGAGACCTTCTTCGCGTCGAGAAACATCTCGGCCTTGTCGCGGGTCAGGACGAGGCTGATCTCGTACCAGCGGTCCTTCTCGATGCCGCCCTGCGTGCTCGTGCCGCCCTTGAAGGCGCAGCCGGCGGGCTGGCCGCGGTCCTGGATGGCGGAGAAGGTGTTGCCGGCCGCGCCGTAGTTGCAGAACAGGAATCGGTCGATGCCGCGGGCGTTGAAGAAGACCAGGAACCCCTCCGCGCCGTCCACTCGCCGGGCCTTCACGGTCAGGCGGCCGGTCCGGAATTCCGGGGCCTTGAGCAGCAGCTGGGCCGGGCCGAGGCCCTTCTGCGTCTGGGCCAGGACGCCGTCCCGGGCCGCCCACGTCCCGACGCCCGGCGTCTCCCAGTGCTCCAGCGTCTTGAAGTCGTCGGAGAAGACCCGGGCGCCCGCCGCGTCGTAGACGCGCAACTCCTTGAACTCGACGGATGTGTTCCAGGAGCCGAGGCCGATCTGGCCGGCCATCAAGGGAGCCTCCGGGTCGGGCTCGGGCTTCAGACCGGCGGTCGTGGCAAGGTTGACGTCCGGGCGGTTCTCGTTGAAGGTCTTCTGGACATAGTAGGAGGCGTGGGCGAAGCTGCGGGATGCGTCGAAGTCGATGAGGTTGACGCCCCAGTCCTTCTTGTTCACGTTGCTGAAGAGGGGGGCGTAGCTGGCCATGGTGACGAGGTCGCCGTTGCGCTCCAGCATCATCAGGTAGACCGAGTCGTCCATCGCCGCGCTCCAGTCGCCCGCCCCGTGGTGGTGGGCGTACTCGCCGACGTAGATCTTCCAGGGCTTCCGCGGGTACTTGTCGAAGTAGTCGAAGCTGGTGCGAATCCAGCCGGAGCCGCGGTAGGAGTGCTCGTCGACGATGTCGATGGCGTCGTCGCCCGCGCGCTTGATCGCGCCGGGGTTGAGCCCGCTCCAGAACATCGACATGATCACGACCATGTCGGGGTACGTCGCCTTGATGGCCTTCCGGAACGCCGCGTAGTAGTCGCCGTAGAGCTCGGGGGGGTGCTCGTTGCCGACCTCGACGTACTTCAACGGAAACGGCTTGGGGTGCCCCATCTTCGCCCGCACGGCGCCCCATTTCGAGTCGACCGGCCCGAGGGCGTACTCGATCGCGTCGAGCGTCTGCTGGATGACGGGCCCGATCTCGCCGAGCGGCCAGTTGTTCTCGGGGTGGACGGTCATGCCGGCGAAGGCGACGTACATCGCGTCGGCGCCGATGTCCTCGCAGAACTGGAGGAACTCGTGGTAGCCGAATCCGTCGGTCGAGCGGTACTGCCAGTAGCCCCACTGGCCGGGGCGCTCCTCGGGCGGGCAGACCATCGTGCGCCAGTCGGGCGCGGACTCCCAGGAGAGCCCCTCGACGTAACACCCGCCGGGGTACCGGACGAACGAGGGCTTGTACTCCTCGAGGTAGCGGGCCAGGTCGGGGCGCAGGCCGTTGGGGCGGCCCTTGTAGGTCGGCGGGAAGAGGGAGACCCAATCCACCTGGAGCGTGCCGCGGCCGCGGAAGAGTAGCGCGAAGCGCGCGGCCGGGTCGGTGCCGGCGGCCTTCAGCGTCGCCGTGAGCCTCTGCCAGGCCTCGCCGGGCTTGACCGCGCCGGCGTCGTGCGAGGCGAGGACCGTCCCGTCCTTCCCCTCCAGTCGCGCGGTCACCTCGCCCTCGAAGGTCCCCGGCCGCACATGGAAGGTCAGGGCATACGACGTCCCCTCCCGCACGGCGATGCCCCAGTAGCCGCCGTTGACGAGCGCCAGGCGGGCCTCGGGGGCGGGAGCCTCCACCGTCAGCTCGAGCGAGCGCTTCGAGCCCTTGTTGAGCGGGTGGGCCTCGGTGATCTTCATCGTCCCCGTGGCGCCGCCGTCCTGGCGTAACGACCAGCCGACCAGCTCGCGCTTCGGGTCCCAGCCGCAGTTCATGTGCCACGGCCACGGCATGTCCCACTTCTCCTTCGGGACGCCCGGCGGCAGCTTCTTCAGCTCCATCTTCAGGCCGCCGTCCTGCTTCGAGACCAGCTTCATGCCCGGCGGCAGCTGCCCTTCCTCGAAGCCCCGGTTCCGGATCAGCTCGGCGTAGATCCCGCCGTCGAACGCGTGGCTGATCTCCTCCAGGAAGATCCCGTAGAGCGTCGGGGGGACGGGCGCCTTCTCCTGGCGGAGGTCGACGCGGACGGTGGCGGTGAAGCGCACCGGTTCGGGATGGCTCTCCCCGGCGGCGGAGGGAAGGACGACGGCCACCAGGAGGACGTGAAGGCAGCGCATGGGGGAGCCCCTCCGAATCAGCCGATGGGAGCCTTCGACCTGCCGCGGCATGCGACAGACGGGGCGGCGGCCGCATGCCGTGCCGTCTGTTGCACCCCGATCCACACGGGAAGAAGCGGAGCGCATCCCCGAGTGGATCGGGGTCACTGAATCTCCGCCCAGGTGACGCGCTTCTCGCCGTTGCAGATCCAGACACAGCCCTTCACGGCGACCTCGCGGCCCTTGAGCGCGGGGTCGACCGCGCCGGCCGCGGCCCGCGTCATCACCTTGACGGACGCCCCGCCGGCCGAGACGGTGCAGGTGTCCTTGTCGGTCTCGGCGACCTTGCCCTTGAACGACACCAGGGCGCCCTCCGGCTGCGAGGCGATCCCGGAGACCGGGGTCTCGTGGTAGCCGGTCATCCGCGAGACGACGACCGTCTCCGCGCTGGAGTACGGGGTCTCGTTGTGCCGGGGCGACGTGTCCCGCATCTTGAACTGGTAGACGTATTTGCCGTCCGGGAGCGGCGGCGACTGCCAGGAGGGCTTCGCGACCCAGCCGCTGTCGGGGCCGCCCCCGCCCGCGCAGTGGAAGAAGTACTCGACCGGCTCCGGCTCGATCTTCGGGCAGCCGTCCTCGCCGGTGACCGACATGGCCCGCATCGACACGGTGTTCGCGAGCGTGGCGATCGGGAGGGTCGCCCACTCGCCGGGCCTGTAGCGGGCGGGGGGCGTGTCGTCGCGCGCCACCGCGGGCTTCGCGGCGGACGCCGGCCCCGCGCCGCCCCACGCGTCCCGGACTTGGACCGTGTAGCTGTGCCGCGCGCCCTCCGTCAGCCCCGTGTCCGTCCACATCGTGCCGGCCTGCCAGCCGCTCGTCCTGCCGTCGTCGCGCGCGAACTGGTACTCGACCGCGACGCCCGGGGCCCCGGCCGCCTTCGCGGTCATGCGGATGGCGGCGGGGCCGATGCCCGCGGGACCGGACTCGAACTCGCCCACCTTCGGGACGGCCGGCTTCGGGAGGGTGACCGATTCCGGCGCGGAGGCGGGCGTCTCGTTCCCGGCCCGGTCCCGCATCCGGAACGTGTACGCGTAGGCCGCGCCCGGCTTGAGGTCGCAGTCCGTCCACCGGTTGCTGGTGATCCAGCCGCTCTCGTGGCCGCCGCCGGACGCGCAGGCGAACGCGTACTCGACCCCGCCGCCCTCGTCGGTCCCCTTGGGCGCGGACATGGCGATCGCGGTGTCGCCGACAGGCGTGGGCTTCATCAGGAAGCCGGGCGACGCGGCCTTAGGCGGCGTTGCGTCCCTGGCCTTGACCGCTGCGCCGGCCGAGCGGTTCGTGATCCCGCCCGCGAGGGCGGCGACCGCCGCCGGCTCCTGCGGCTGCACGTAGACGCGGAAATCGGTCAGCATCCCCTTGAAGAAGCCGCCCTTGTCGCCCCGCCCCAGGAACGTTATGTCAGTGCCGGCCAGCGTGTTCGGGCCGAGCACCTGGTCGGGATTGAGCGTCATCGCGGGGCTGGTCGCGACCGGCTTGCCGTCGACGGTGAGGGTCCCGGTGTCGCCCTGAAGGGTGACGGCGACGTGCGTCCAGGCGTCAACGGGGAGCGGGGCGGCCCCGGCGAGGACCTGCTCGCCGGCCTTGCCGGAGACGCTGAGGACGAAGGCGACCTTGCCCGTCGCGGCGTCCTTCGGCGTCAGGTAGGCGTACCGGTTCGCGCCGTCGCCGAAATGGAAGATCCGCTGGCCGGCCGCACCGCCCGCCCATTTCACCCAGACCGCGACGGTCGTGTCGATGAAGTCCGCGACGTCGCGCTTCAGCTCGACGTACTGCGTCGCGCCGTCGAGAGAGAGCGCGCCGGGAACGCCTGCGCCGTCGAGGGCGACGGACCGCGCCCCGCCCATCAGGTAGCCGTGCATCACGCCGTGGGTGTCGAGGGCGTAGATCGGGCTGTGCCGCTTGAAGGCGAAGTGGCTGTAGAGCTGGCCGGAGTCGGGGCGGCCGTCGGCGTACTTCTGGTCGGTTCCCCAGACCCAGCACGTCAGGACCTGGCGGTCGACGTTCGCGCCGTTGGAGCAGTCGCCGTCCTTGATGGCGTGGCCGCGGACGCTGGCGTTGCCGAAGTCCTGGGTATTGCCCTTGATCGTGGCGTTGCCGTGGAGCTCGCCGCGGTCCCAGGTGTAGGCGTGCTCGAGGAGCCGCCCGTTCCCGTGGACCTTCCAGCGGCCCTGGAGGGTCGCCCAGTCGCGGACCTTGCCGTTGCCGAAGACCTGGGCGTCGTCCTTGACGAGGGCGTGGCCGCTGACGCAGGCGTTCTCCTTCACGGTGGCGTTGCCGCGGACGACGGCGAAGTCCTCGACGCGGGCGTTGCCGAGGACCCTGGCGCGGTCGAGGACCCTGGCGTCGGGCCCGACGAAGGCGGTGGGCTCGACCTGGGCGGAGTCCGCGACGAAGCCGCCGCCGTTGGCGTGGGCCTTGCCCGTCACGCCCGCCGGCCGCTCCGGCCGCGTCTCGGCGGCGGTGGCCTTCGTGTTGACAAAAGCGACCTCGTAGGCCTGCGGCTGGAGCGGGAGGTCGGCGACGAGCGGCCGCGAGAACCCCTCGAACGGCATGAAGTCCGGCGTGGCGGCGACGGCCAGGAAGAGCCGGTTCTCGTCGGCGGAGAGGGTGATCGAGCTGACGCCGCCGTTCCACGTCGGCCCGTAGCGCGAGCCGCCGGTGTCGTCGACGGCCACGAGGGTGGCCCGCCAGTCGGAGCGGCGGGTCGCGTCCCAGAGCGGCTTGAAGTGCACGCCGACGGTGTAGCCCCCGCCGGACTTGCCCGGCAGATCGATCGGGACAACGTTGAATCCGCCTTGCATCGGGGCGTGAGCGAAGGGGACGCGGAACCAGGTCGCGTCGCCCTGGCGGCGCACCAGCCGGGTGCAGGCGCGGCGGCCCATCTCCGAGAAGAAGTCCGTCATGCGGGGGCTGTGCTTCTGGAGGAAAGCCTGCCGCTGGTAGTCCCACAGGACGTTCTTCGCCGCCATGCGGCCGATCATGTCCTTGAGGCCGTTGTACGGGTCGGGCGAGCGGGTGGGATCGAGGCGGACCATGGCGTCGAACATGTATTCGGCGCCTTTGGCCCGGCTGCCGTTCGCATCCGTCCAGAGCCTCGCGATGAAGGCGGAGCCATAGCGCGGGTCTTCGCGGAAGCACTCCCAGATCTGCCAGGCGTCGTAATAGTTGCGGCCGTGGGGGAGGGAGAGGTAGGGCTGGGTGCCGACGCCGCCGGGGCCGGGGTAGGAATTGTTGAACTGGAGCTGGAGCCAGTTCGCCGTCGCCTCGTGCCACATGCCGTCGTAGGGGGTGTCGTTGAACCCGCCGCCGTTGATGAGGACGGTGTGGCCGTACTCGTGGGGGGTGGCCCCGGAGGGCGGGTCGACGCGGAGGTAGGTCGGGGGCAGGGCGTAGAGAGGGAAGCCCCACTCGTCGCACGCGCCCCAGGCGCCGCCGGCCCAGATGCCGGTGTTGTTCATCATCAGGTTGGCGCGGTAGCGCTTGCCGTCGCGGTGCTTGGGATTGTTGGACTCGCCCGCGGGGCGGAAGCCGAGGCCCTTCGGGGGCGGGTCGTGGATCGTGTGCCAGAGCTGCTCGAGCATCTGGAGGTTGCCCTGCACGATCTCCTCGGTGACGCGGGGGAAGTCGGCGTCCTCCTCCTTCTTGCCGGCGGCGCCGCGGCCCCAGACGATGCGAAAGTGCTCGGAGCGGCGGAAATGGTACTGCGGGTCGCCGCTCTTGAACTTGCGCTCGTTGTCCAGCCAGGCGCCCGTCCCGGCGTCCCCTGCCGCGACAGGGAGGGCGCAGACGGCCCCCAACAGCCCGGCGAGCACCGGGGCGAACGGTCGGCCCGTGTTCATGGGGAGCTCCTTTCCGGGTCGGCGTTACTTCGCCTTCAACACCCGCACGCCGAAGACGCCGCCCGCCCAGGCGCCCGGGTGGGCCTGGAACTTCAGCGTGACCTTCTCCTTGCCCGTCGTCAGCGCCTCCGGGAGGGGATAGGTCTCGTCGTAGAACCGGTCCGGCCGCTTCGCCGTCAGCCGCTGCGTGGCCAGCGGCGCGCCGTCGACGAGGAGGTCGAAGACGCGATCCCCGCCGTCGCTGCCCCAGTAGGTGACGACGAGCTCCTGGGGCGCGCCGGACCGGACCTTCACGTCCCACGCGAACCAGCCGCCGTCGGTGGCGTGGCGGTACTTGCGGTCCCCGAAATCGCCCGCGCCGGTGCGCTCGCCCTGGAGCCCGTGGTCGCGTTCGTCCTGCGCCTCGCCGGGGTGGACGACGTCCACGGTGCGGGCGTCGAGCTCCCGCTGCCGGTCGAGCGCGGCCTTGTACTCCGCCTGCCGCGCCGTCCAGCCGTCCGGGGTGAACCGGTCCCAGTAGACGACGTAGTGGCGGTCGCCGTGCACCCGGAAGAACGGCTGGAGCGTGACGCCGAGCCCGCCGGCCTCCCCTGGGACGCGGAAGACGCTGCCCGGCCCGGCAAAGGCGGACGGCCGCCCGGGGACGGGCCGGAGGGCGTCCGTCGGCCGGCCGGCGTCCGGGACGACCGCCGGATGGGGCCGTGCGGGGTCCACCACGGCGCAGAGGACGAGCGGGCCGTGGAGGAAGGCGAACCGGTCCGGGTTGTCGCGAAAGCCCTCCGTGCGGAGGGAAAAGGGCATCGCGACCTCCACCCGGTCTCCGTCTTCCCAGGCTCGCGCGATCACGGCATAGCTCCCCGGACGACTCTCGACTGCCTGGGGCTGTCCGTTGACGCGGACCTGGAACCCGGCGTCGGCCCAGGCGGGATGGCGGAGGTGGAGGCGGAGATGGACGGGCGCCCCGCCGCGAAAGACGAGCGTCGTGAACGGCTCGTCGGGGAACCGCGTCTCCTGCCGGATCGTCACCCCCTTCGCCTTCCAGTCCAGCTCGGAGGCGATGAACAGGTTGACATAGAGGGCGTCGGCGCCGTCGTGGAAGTAGATGCTGTCGCCGTACTTGGCGTGGCTCTCGACGCCGGTGCCGGTGCAGCACCAGAAGCCGTCGAGGGGGCCGTTATAGGTCTTGCGCGAGCCGGAGCGGAGGGGGACGTAGTAGCACATCATGCCCGTTTCGGGGTCCTGGGAGGCGAGGATGTGGTTGAGGAGGGCGCGCTCGGCGTAGTCGGCGAGCTCGGCGCGCGGCTCCCAGCAGAAAAGGTGGCGCGTGAGCTTGAGCATGTTGTGCGTGTTGCAGGTCTCGGTGGTGTTGGGACCGAGGGCCGTGGAGAGCTTCGCGGGGGGCGTGAAGTGCTCGCCGTCGCTGTGGCCGCCGATGACGTAGGAGCGCTCCCGGACCACCGTCTCCCAGAAGAAGCGCGCGGCCTCCCCCATCGCCGGGTCGCCGGCCAGCTCGTGGAGGCGGGCGGCGCCGACGAACTTCGGGATCTGCGTGTTGGCATGGAGGCCGGTGAGGGCGTCCTGCCGCCGCGCAGCCGGATCGAGGACGGCCCGGTGGCTGAAGCGCTGCGCGAGCTGCAGGTACTTCGCCTCGCCGGTGAGGCCGTAGAGGTTGGCCAGCGTCTCGTTCATGCCGCCGTGCTCGCAGCCGAGCATCGCCTGCATCGCCGCGTCGTCGAGCCGCCCGGTGCGGGCGAGGGCCCAGTCGGCGAACCGCCGGCAGACGTCCAGCGCCTGCCGGTTGCCGCCGTAGGCGTACATGTCGAGCAGGCCGGCATAGAGCTTGTGGAGCGTATAGTAGGGCGCCCAGACCCGCTCCCGCTTCTCGACGCGGTCGATGAACGATTCGGGATAGGCGCTGAGGTAGCCGCTGCCGAGCCGGGCCTGGCACGCGGAGAGGCCGGCCACGACGGCGTCGCCCTTCGCCTTCAGCCGCGCGTCGCCGGTCGACGCGGCCATCAGCGCACACGCCGACAAATAATGGCCGACGAAGTGGCCGCGCAGCTCACAGTCGGGGGCCTCCCAGCCGCCGAGCGGCTGCGCCGACGACGGCAGCCCGGCGTTCAGGCGGAACGCGTGGAGCAGCCGGTCGACGTCGAGCGAGAGGAGGTACGCGCGGTCCAGCTCCTGCGCGTGCCGGAAGGGGCCGTCGAGCAGGCGCACGTCCTCCAGCGGAAAGGGGCGCGCCCGGAGGGCGACCCGGTTCTCGACGACGGCCCGCTCTCCGTGCGCCAGCGTCGGGATCGGCGGGGCGGTGCAGGCGGTCAAGGCCACGGCGGCGACTCCTGAAAGGGCGCGGGCGTCCATGGTATCCTCTCCCAGGGGGGTATGCCCGTCGTCTCCCGGACGGGCCGTTTCACCTGCCTTCATTACACCAGAATGGATGAGCGGGGGCCAAGGACCCAACGGGTCGGATTCGGCTGAGGAGTGGCACGAATATGCCGGGAGGGCGGCAAAGGCCCGCCGACCGGTTAGAATACCCGGGTCCGGCATCAGGTCAGAGGGGCGGAACGCCCCAGACCGATGGCCCGAGCGTCGGTGAAGGGCTATAGTAGAGGAACGAGCCTTGCCGCGGCCCGCGATTCCGGGGGGTGGGCAAATGAAGGTCCCGTGCCGCTTACCGCGGACCCGTCTCCTGTCGAGCCGGCGCCTCCCGTCAGGCCTTGCCGCCCTCGCCCTGTTGACGCTTCTGCCCGCAGCCGCAGCCGAGGACTGGCCGTGCTACCGGAAGGACGCCCGCCGGTCGGCGGTCACGTCGGAGCGGCTCGCGTTCCCGCTCGAGGCGCGCTGGGTCCGGGAGGTCGCCGCCCCCCGCCCCGCCTGGCCGGAACCCGGCCGCGCGGCGAACCCGCTCGATTTCGACAGGGCCTCCGAGCCCGTGGCGGCCGCCGGCCTCGTGTACGTCGCCTCTTCCTCCGACGACACGCTCTACGCCTTCCGCTCCGCCGACGGCGCCGTCGCGTGGACGTACACGGCGGACGCCCCCCTCCGCTTCGCGCCCCACCTCGACGGCGGCCGGTGCTACCTGGCCGGCGACGACGGGGCCGTCGTCGCCCTCGACGCGCGGACCGGTACCGTCGCCTGGAGCCACAACCCGATGCCGGAGCGGCGGCTGATCGCCGGCAACGGCCGGATGATCTCCCGCTGGCCGTGCCGCAGCGGCGTCCTGGTCCTGGACGGGGTGGTCTACGGAACGGCGGGGATGTGGCCGGCCGAGGGGACCTGCGCCTTCGCGCTGGACGCGAAGACGGGCCGGACGCTCTGGTGCAACGACACCACGGACGCGATGTACGTTGCCTACCCGCACGACGGGCTCTCGCGCGGCGGCCCAACGCCGCAAGGCTACCTGCTCACCGACGGGCGGGTCCTCGTCGCCCCCACGGGCCTGAGCGGCCCCGCCGGCTTCGATCTCAGGACCGGCCGCTTCCTGTTCTGGCCGGAGAAGGGACCCGGCTCCGCGTGGGCCTGCCTGGGCGAGGGCGTCGTGATGACGGCCGGGATCGGATGGCAGAACGACCAGGACGTCCGCCTCGGCGAAGGACCGCTCTGGGAAGCCGACGGGATCGCCTTCTTCTCCCTGCCCGACGGCCGCTACACCTTCGACCGCAAGTGGGCCGCCTACCGGGACTTCCCCGGCTCGGCCCGCAAGGGCCGGGAGCGGATGCGGGGACAGATCGACCCGATCGGCGGCCGCGACCGGGCCGTCTGGACGGGCGACACGCTTTACCTTTCCGGGATGGGGTCGGTCGAGGCGGTGGACACCGCCTCCGCCGAGATCCGTCCCCGGTGGCGCGTCGATCACCCCCGCGTCTACGCCCTCGCGCTCGCCGGTGACGCGCTGATCGCCGGCGGCGACGGCGTCGTCACGGCGTTCCGCGCCGTCGACGGGACGGTCGTCTGGAAGGCCGCGGTCGACGGACAGGCCCGGGGGTTGTCGGTGGCCGGCGGCCTGCTCTGCGTCTCCACGGACCGCGGGACCCTGTACGCCTTCGGGGCCGGCGGTGTCGCGGCGACCCCGGCCGCGAAGCCCGACCGGCCGGCCGCCCCCGCCGCGCCGCCGCCCCTGCCCGGCGGCCTCGACGCGGATCCCTGCGAGCGGGGGTTCGCGCTCGTCGTCGGCCGCGACGACACGGCGCTGGCCGAGGCGCTGGCCGCGCGCACGCGCCTGAACGTGATCGCCCTCCTCCGCGACGCGGCGGCAGTGGACGCCGCGCGGAAGCGCCTCCTGGGCGGCCCGTACGGGACGGGCGTCGTCGTTCATGCCGTCCCGCCGGACGGCCGCCTGCCCTACGCCGATTATTTCGCGAACCGGGTCGTGGTGGACGGCGGGGCCGGGGGCGTCGCCCCGGCCGAGCTCCGGCGCGTTCTGCATCCGTGCTCGGGCCGGATGCACCTCCTGCACCTGGGCGCCGAGGCGGCGGACGCGCTCCTCCGCCAGGCGGGCGTCCCCGCAGGCGAGGCGAAGGCGGACGGAGGCTGCGTGACCGCGACGCGCGGGCCGTTGCCGGGGGCCTTCGACTGGAACACGACGGCCGACACGGACGAGCGCGTCCGCTGGCCCCTCGAGCTGCTCTGGTTCGGCGGCCCGGGACGGGACCGTATGCAGGCGCGCCACGCGACGGGGTATCCGCCGCCGATCCCCGCGCACGGCCGCGTCTTCGTCCAGGGGCAGGTCCACGTCATCGCCGTCGACGCCTACAACGGGACCGAGCTCTGGTCCCATCACGTCCCCGGCTATCGATACGTCGCCGCCGACGCCGCGTTCGCCTACCTGGGCGTGCGCGACGGCGTGATCGTGTGCGACGCGCAGACAGGGCGCGTGGCGAAAGCCGCGGGGGCCTTCCGCCCGGCCGTCTTCCCGCTCGACACCCCCCGCACCTTCGAGACGAAGAAGGGGAACAAGCACGCCGGCGCCCTCCGCATCGCGAAAGACGCCGGCACGATCGAGCTGGTGCTGGATACCGTCACCCCCGCGCCCGACGACAAGGACGCCTGGATTTTTCGGTTCGACTTCCGCGCGCCATCCGAGCGGCTCGACCCGCCCGGCCGGGGCTGCTTCCCGCTCGTCATCGCCACCCGGACCGCCACGCGCCGCGCGTGCGACCTGGCGCCGGAGGCGGTCGCTCCCGAGGCGGTCGTGACGCGGGCGGCGGACGCGCCGGGCCGGATCCTCGTCCGGATCCCGCTCGACCGGATCCGCGCGCTGACGGGGTCGGAGCCCGCCGGCTTCGACCTCGCCGCCGAGCTCCAACTCTTCCAGGGAGAGCGCCGGTGGCTCTCCGAGATGCCGCTGACGGGCGGCCAGGACCCGATGCGGAACGGAACGGCGACCTTCGTGCTCGCGGGGGCAGCCGACCCGTCGGCCTCGCCTTGGGCCCGCGTCGAGCGGGTGGAGCCGGCCGCCCTTCCGCCGCACGCGAAGGACTGGGGGCGCACGCCGCTCCACAAACGGCACGACGGCAACATCCCGGTCCCCCCCCTGGCCGCGGAGCGCCAGCCCGGCCTCCGCGAGCGGCTCGCGGCCCTCACCGGGGCCTCCCAGGACCGGCGCTACCTCCGCGCGTACGGCTGCAGCGGCACGATCGCCTCCGCCACCATGGACTTCTTCCGGTCCGGGACGCTCGGGATGTACGACCTGGCCGACGACAGCGGCATGCGGAACTTCCCCGGCCTCAAGCCGGGGTGCCGGATCACCCTGCTCCCCGCCCTCGGCGTCCTCTTCTCGGCGGAAGGGAACGCCGACTGCTTCTGCCCGTACAGTTTCGCGACGTCCCTGGCGCTCGCGCCGGCCGCCCGACGGCGGAACGAGGACTGGGCGCTCTATTACGGGCCGACGGACGCAGCGCCGGTGCGGCGGTACGCCCTGAACCTCGGGGCGCCCGGCGACCGCCGCGACAACGCGGGCACGCTCTGGCTCGGCTTCCCCCGGCCGCCGATGGCCTTCGCCACGGGCGGCTCCTTCGGCCCGGAGCCACACACCCTCGACGTCCCGGTCACCCTGGAGACCGTCGAGGGGGCCCGCCCCGTCCGCGTGAACGCCGACCGCGTCCCCCTTCCCGGGACCGACCTCCCGTGGGTCTGCGCCTCGGGCCTCCTGGGCGTCCGCTCGATGCGCCTCGGGCTCGTCTTCCACGACCCGCGCGCCGAGTGCCTCGCCTACGCCGCGGAAGCCCCGCCCCGTGTCGACGGGCGCCTGGACGACGCCGCTTGGCACGAGGACCCCGGCATCGCCGTGTCCGACCGGGCGGAAGGCGGACGCGTCCGGATCCGGCACGACGCCCAGCACCTCTACCTCGCGTACGAGGAGCCCGCCGGGGCACCGCCGAAGGACGCCCCGGCCGGACGGAAGCCCGCGAAGGCCTCCGCCTTCGACGTCGTCCTGAAGGACGCCCGGCTTCCGCTTGCCGTGCAGCTCAACGTGGCGGCGGGCGGCGGCCGGTCCGGCGCCGCCGTCTCGTGCGCCGTGGACGTGCCCCGGGTGTCGGGCGTGACGGTCGACGGCCGGTCCGGCGACTGGGGCGCCCAGGGACTCGAGCTGGGACTCCCGGAGGAACGAGGCACCCTCCGCCTCGGCTGGTCCGCGGAGGGGCTGCTGGCGCTCGTCACCCTTCCCCGCGATTTCTTCTCCGTCGACCGCGCGTGGACCTCCCTCCGGCTGCAGCTGATCGGCCCCGCGTCCCCGGCCGTCCTGGAGACCGTGATCGACGCCGCCGGGCGGCGCGTCGAGACCTTCGAGGCGTCGCTCGCGCCGGAAGGCGAAGGACGGACGCGGGACCTGGCGCCGTTCCGGGCGACCCGGCCGGCCGGCCTCCGTGCCGTCGCGGGCGAAGCCGGTGACGCCCTGGCGGTCGAGCTGCTCGTCCCGATCGACCGCCTCGGCGCCAAGCCGGCGGTTGCCACCCGGCTCGGACTGAAGCTGGTCGCCTTCAACCCGAAGTCGCCGGACGCGAACATCGCGACGGGGGGCGGGTCGAGGCGGGCGCTCGCGGAGGGGCGCGACGCGCTGGTGCTGACGCTCGCGGACGGCGCCCCGCCGGCCGCCCGCCTGAAGGCCGTCGCCGTGGAGCGCGCGTGGTACGGGGCGGTCGTCCGGCACGCGCCGCCCCCGGTCGCCCTGCCTGCCGACGCCTGGTCGGGAGCGGCCCGCGAGGAGGACGGGGCGCTCCGCGCGGAGATCGCCGTCCCTTTCCGCCTGCTCGACGCCCTCGGCGTCGCGCGCGAGGGGCTGCTCGCCCTCTTCCAGTCGCCCGTCCGGATGCGGACGGAGCCGGCTGCCCTGGACGCCGCGTCCCGGTCGGCGCGCCGGATCGCGTTCCGGCCGCCCGAGGCGGCGCGCGGAACGCGCACCGTCCGGCTCCACTTCGCCGAGATTGCCGGCGCCGTGCCCGGCGAGCGCGTCTTCACGATCCGGCTTCAGGGAAAGACCGTCGCGGAGGCGGTCGACGTGGCGCGGGAGGCCGGCGGCCCCCTCCGGGGCCTGACGCGGACCTTCCCGGGCGTGGAGGCCGGCCGCGTCCTGGAGATCGAGCTCGTTCCGGAGGCGGGGGGGGATGCCCTCCCGATCCTGTGCGGCGTCGAGGTCATCCCGGATCCCGGGCGACCGGGCCGGTGATGCGGTTCCCGGAGCGGCTCCGCGCCGCCCGGCCCCCGGGATGCGCGACGGGCTCCTCGGCGCGGGACGACGGAACCGGTTGCAACAGAGGAAAGGCCACCCCATGACGCGCTGCCTGCTTCCGCTCGCCCTCGTGTCGCTCTGCGTCCCCGCGGCCGCCCCCGCCCAGGTCCTCGATCCGCAGGCGCTCCTCGACGCCCAGACCTTCTGGGACAACCGGGACTGGGACTGGTACCGGGAGACCATCCCCTTCTTCGAATGTCCCGACCCCGAGATCACCACGACATACTACTACCGCTGGGAGCTCGTCACGAAGCACCTGACCTACGGCTCCCCGGAGAGCGGCTACTCCTTCACCGAGTTCATCGACCGCCCCTTCTGGTCCGGCGCCTACGGCGCCATCAGCTGCCCGGCCGGCCACCAGCTCTACGAGGTGCGCTGGCTCCGGGACCCCCGCTACGCCCGCGACTACGGCCGCTACTGGTTCCGCACCCCCGGCGCCCAGCCCCGCAACTACAGCACCTGGCTCGCCGACGCCGTCTGGGCCGTCCACCTCGTCCACCCCGACCCCGCCTACGTCAAGGACCTCCTCCCGGACCTCGTGGGGAACTTCGAGGCCTGGGAGAAGCGCCAGTTCGTCCCCGAGGTGGGCCTCTTCTGGCAGAACGGCCACGACGACGGCATGGAGTTCAACATCAACAGCCGCCAGACGAAGGACATCCTCCGCGGCGCCCCCGGCTACCGCCCCAATTTCAACGCGTACCTGTGGGCGGACGCCCAGGCCATCGCGCGCATCGCCGACCTCGCCGGCGACGCCGCGACCGCCGACCGCTTCCGCGCGAAGGCGGACGGGCTCAAAGCCAACCTCCAGACCCTCCTCTGGGACCCGAAACGGGAGTTCTTCTTCCATATGTTCAAGCAGGACGAGACGGCCGACGGGCACACCGTCAAGGCGATGAGCCTCACGTACCAGACCGGGCGGTACGCCGGCGATCCCCACGGCCGCGAGCTCATCGGCTACGTCCCCTGGCAGTTCAACCTCCCCGACGCCGGCTTCGAGTCGGCCTGGCGGTTCCTCATGAGCAAGGACCACTTCTACGCCGACTACGGCCCCCTGACCGTCGAGCGCCACGACCCGCTCTTCAAGGTCACCAACCACTGCTGCTGGTGGAGCGGCCAGTCGTGGCCCTACGCCACGACCCAGACCCTCAAGGCGATGGCGAACCTGCTCCAGAACTACCGGCAGCCCCACGTGACGAAGGCCGACTACGCGAAGCTCCTGAAGATCTACACGATGACGCACCGCAAGCAGGGCCGGCCCTACCTCGCCGAGGGCGCGAACCCCGACACCGGCTCGTGGGAGGGCTACGACGGCTACAACCACAGCGAGCACTACTTCCACTCCGGCTACAACGACCTGATCATCACCGGCCTCGTCGGCGTCAAGCCGCGCGCCATCGGTCCCGGCGGCGCCAAGCCGAGCGCCGAGGACGTGCTCGAGATCGACCCGCTCGCGCCTTCCGATTGGCCCTACTTCGCCCTCGACGACCTCCCCTACCACGGCCGCCGCGTCAGCATCCTCTGGGATCGCGACGGCTCGCGGTACGGGCAGGGGGCCGGGCTCCACATCCTCGTCGACGGGGCGAAGACCGCCTCCGCGCCGGCGCTCGGCCGCCTCGAGGCGAAGATCCCCCCCGCGCGCGCCCCGACGGCCGCGGGTCCCGTCGCCGTCAACTACGCCGTCAACAACGACGGCCGCTACTTCCCTCGCCTCTCCGCCTCCTTCACCGCCCCGAAGACGTCGCTAACGAAGGTCAACGACGGCAATTACTGGTATCATCTCCATCCGCCGAACCGATGGACGACCGAGGGCTCGCCGAACGCGTCCGACTGGGTCGCCGCGGACTTCGGGATGGAGCGGACGATCCGCGACGTGCGCCTCCTCCTCCTCGACGACGGCGACCAGGTCGCGGCGCCCGCGCGGATCGAGCTGCAACGCTGGGACGGAACGGGCTGGACGGAGATCCCCGGCCAGAAGCGGACGCCGGCCGACCCCGCCGGGCACCGCGCCAACCGGATCGTCTTCCCGGCGCTCGCGGTCACGAAGCTCCGCGCCGTCTTCACGCACGGCGGCGCCAGGCGGACCGGCCTGACGGAGCTCGAGGCGTGGGGCGACGCGACGCCCCCGATCCCCCAGGCCCCGCCGCCCGCCGGCAACCTCGCCTGCAACCCGTCGGGGAAGGGATTCCCCCGGGCCTCCGCCTCCCACACCTCCCGCTTCGACCGCGTCGAGATGGCCAACGACGGCGTCATCTCCCTCGCGCCCAGCCCGCACAACCGGTGGACATCCTACGAGTCGAAGAACCCGACCGACTGGCTGGAGATCGACTTCGGCGGGCCGAAGGCGTTCTCGCGCGTCGAGCTGTACCTCTACGACGACCGCGGCGGCGTGCAGGTGCCGGCGGACTACCGGCTGGAGACCTGGGACGGGGCGGCGTGGCAGCCGGTCCCCGGCGCCCGGCGGTCGCCGGAAAGGCCCGCCGCCGGCGACGCGAACACCGTCACCTTCCCGAAGCTCCAGGCCCCGAAGCTCCGCGTCGTCTTCACCCACCAGGGGAACGCCCGGAGCGGCGTGAGCGAGATCCTCGTCTGGGCGGAGTGATGGCGGTCGGCCGGGAACGGCCAGCGGGCCATCCTCCTGTCGGAAACGTGGCCGGCTCGCATCGGATCGGGTAGGATGAGGGCTTCCCGGTTCCGACACGGACGGATCCCGCACCATGCGCGAGTGGACCCCGACGTCCTGGCAAGGGTGCCCCATCCGGCAGGGCGTGACCTACCCGGACTGCGCGCCGCTCAAGCAGGTCCTGGACGCCCTCGCCGCCCTTCCCCCGCTCGTCACCAGCTGGGAGATCGAGTCGCTCAAGGGGCAGCTGGCCGAGGCGCAGCGCAACGGCGTCTTCCTCCTCCAGGGCGGGGACTGCGCCGAGCGGTTCGCCGACTGCCGGGCCGATCCGATCGTCGCCAAGCTCAAGGTCCTGCTCCAGATGAGCCTGGTGCTGGTCTACGGCACCCGGCGCCGGGTCATCCGGGTCGGGCGCTTCGCCGGCCAGTACGCCAAGCCGCGCTCGTCGGACACCGAGACCCGGGACGGCGTCTCGCTGCCGGCCTACCGCGGAGACCTCGTCAACCGTCCAGGCTTCACCCCGGCGGACCGCACGCCCGATCCCCAGCTCCTCCTCCGCGGCTACGAGCGCGCCGCGCTCACCCTCAATTTCATCCGCGGCCTGGTGGGCGGCGGTTTTGCCGACCTGCACCACCCCGAGTGGTGGAACCTGGACTTCGCAGCCGATTCGCCCCACGCGGGCGACTTCCGCGGCATCGTGGACCACATCGCGGACGCGCTCCGGTTCCTGGAGACGGTCTCCGGCCGGCGCCTGGACGAGCTGCGCCGGATCGACTTCTTCACCAGCCACGAGGGGCTCCTCCTGGACTACGAGCAGGCCCTCACGCGCCGCGTCCCCCGCCGCGAGGGGTGGTACGACCTCAGCACCCATTTCCCGTGGATCGGGAACCGGACGCGCGACCCCGGCGGCGCGCACGTGGAGTTCTTCCGCGGCATCGCCAACCCGGTTGCCGTCAAGATCGGCCCCGGCCTCGGGCCGGACGAGATCCTGGACCTCGTCCGGATCCTCAACCCGCACGACGAGCCGGGAAAGCTGACGCTCACCCACCGTTTCGGCGCGGGACGGATCGCCGCGGACCTGCCGCCGCTCGTCGAAGCGGTGCGCCGCGCCGGCCGGTCGGTCCTCTGGGTCTGCGACCCGATGCACGGGAACACCCGCGCGACCGACGGCGGCCGGAAGACGCGGCGGTTCGACGACATCCTGGGCGAGCTGGAGGCGGCCTTCGACATCCACGCGGCCGCCGGCTCGACGCTCGGCGGCGTCCACTTCGAGCTCTCCGGCGACGTCGTCACCGAGTGCACCGGCGGGGCGCGGGGGCTGACGGAGGGGGACCTCGGGCGGGCATACGAGAGCGACGTCGATCCCCGGCTCAACTACGAGCAGGCCCTGGAGATGGCGCTCCACATCGCCCGGCGGCTGCAGAACAAGTAGCCGCCGCCTCCCCCGACTGTCCCGGCGAGTTCGCATGGCTGTGAATCGCCTTGTCCGGAATGGGGGCGCGCGATACTATGACGACGGCCGGGAGAGGCACGAACCGGCTGTCCGTCCGGGGATGAACCACGCCGTCGCAACGGGCTCTCGCGCATTGAAGGAGGCGTTTCATGCCGAAGAGTGCATACGCGATGCATCTCCTGGAAGCGCGCGGCGCGGCGGCGGCCCTCCTGATCGCCTGGCTTGCTCTCCCCTCGGGCCGGACCCAGGAGCAACCGGGCGTGCTCGAGCCGCCGACGCCGCCTCCCGCCGCGGAAAAGGCCAAGCCGGCCGCGCCGGCCGCAGCGGTCCGGCAACCGCCGCCTTCCGCCGAGGAACAGAAGGAGGCGGAGAAGGTGATCCGGGACCTCTTCCGCGAGGCCTACGCGAAGCGGCAGCCCGACGACTTGCGGGACCTGGCCCGGAAGCTGCTGGCGAGCGCCCGCGACTCGAAGGACGACCCCGTGAGCCAGTACGTCCTCCTCCGGGAGGCGCGCGATATCGCCATGAAGGTGGCGGACCTCGAGACGGCAATGGCGGCGGTCGACCGGATGGCGGCGCGGTTCGAGGTGGACGGGGTGAAGCTGCGGTCGGACGTCCTGACCGAGGCGAAAAAGCGGGCCCGCACCCCCGAGGCGGCGCGCGCCGTCGCCGAGGCGTACTTCGCCCTGTCCGACGCGGCGGGAGCGCAGGAGGATTTCGACGCGGCGCTGGGCTTCGCGAAGGACGCGGAACTGGCGGCCCAGGCCGCCCAGGACGCCGCCCTCGTCGCCCGCATCCGGGGCCGGGGCCAGGAGCTGCGCGCCCTGCAGGAGGAGTCCCGCCGCATCCGGTCGTCCCTGGCCAAGCTGGAGGACCGTCCCGACGATCCGGCGGCCAACCTGGCCGTCGGCAAGTACTGGTGCTTCTCCCGCGACGAGTGGGAGAAGGGGCTGCCGCTCCTGGCAAAGGGCTCCGACCGGCGGCTGCAGGAGCTGGCCCGCAGGGAGCTGGCCGCACCGGCCGCCGCCGAGGAGCAGCGGTCGCTCGGCGACGCGTGGTGGGACGCAGCCCAGAAGGAGACGGGGCGCGCGGAGAAGGCGCGCCTCCTGGGACGGGCGCTCCACTGGTACGAGAAGGCGCTCCTTGGCCTGAAGGGCCTCGCGCGCCTCCAGCTCCAGGAGCGTGTCAACGTCTGCTACGAGCAGGCCCGGTTCGGCCTCCGCCAGATCTTCGTCGCCGACAAGAGCATGAAGCTCTATCCCGCCGGCCACAAGGAGATGACCTTCCCCGCGATGGAGTCGGACGACCCGACCGGCCCCTTCCAGGGGCGGCCGGTCTATTTCGACCAGCGGACGGGCAAGGACGTCGTCTACGAGATCCGGTCCGACACCCGGCTCCGGAGCGTCACCTGGAAGGGCGCGGCGATGCAGCAGATGAAAATCGAGATCCTCGACGCGGCGGGGAACATCGTCGCCGAGGGCGGGCCCTACGAGGGCGGGAACAAGTGGGCGGAGTTCACGCTCGAGTTCCCCCCCAGCAACCGGTTCACGCTCCGCTTCCGCAACTACGTCAGCCACTGGTACCTCATCGACACGATCCGCCTCCAGTGAAGCTCCCCGCCCCGGAGGGGCGGGGCTTCTAACAGCAACAACCTTGCGAA
>CAYUME010000008.1:6070-22305 GCA_964445475.1 uncultured Planctomycetia bacterium | reverse complement strand
AGGGCCACGCGGGAATCGGAGGCCTTCCGGCCCGGGATCCCGAACTCCCCCGCCGCAACGTCCACGAAGGCCTTGCGGGCGATCTCGTCGAAGGCGCCGTAGGGCATGCCGTAACGCAGGAGAACCCGGGCGAGCGCCCGCAGCGCCTTCGCCATCGCCGGAGACAGTGCACGGGCCGGGTCCGCTCTCACGACGCGACGCCCTCATCTGTATTTGGGCATTATTTCCCAAATCCGACGAAATGGTAACAGCCGTAGGCGGGCGCGTCAACAAGGGATGCCGAAAAGGGGGACGATTTCGGCGGCCGGGAGGCCGACGCCGCGTCATGTTGACGTCCCGCGCTGTCTCATGACGTGCCCCGCGGGCGCGGCCGGGATTCGCGCCGCCCCCTCGGCCGCGCTCGCATCGCGGAAGACGGCGCGCCGTCTTCGGCTGACGGGGAACAGGGCCTCACGATGCGGGAACGGCAGACGGGCAGAGCAAGACAGGGGCGGGGATCCTGGCGCGTGAACGGAGGCCGTCACCCGACCGGCAGAAATGCGCTCGCACCCGCGATCACTCGTTGAGCAGGAGGTCGACCATCTCGCGCCGGCGCACGGCGTCGGGCTCGCGCTCGATCCGGTCGACCCATCGGGTGATGCAATTGGCGACGAAGAGGGACATGAGCCCTTTCGTCGACTGCGGGGTACAGGCCCCCTCGGGGAAGGGGGCGTCCTTCAGCGTCTGGTCGGCCAGGGATCGGTACCGGTCCCAGAGCAGATCGACAACCCGCTCGTCAGGCAACCTCCCGGATCGCGCGGTCGATGTGTCCAGGTTGTCCCCCATCGCGGCAGCGCCCGACGCCCCCTTGCGCTGCCGTGACGACTCCCCCTCACGCCGGGGCCGAAGAAGATAGAAACCGCACCGATTCCCGCAGTCTTACCAGTCAGTATACATGACCATCGATACGATGTCGACATTCTGGATGTCTTTAACGCCCCGGACATCATGTTTTTATTGGCGTGGCCCCCACCCGAAATTGCGTCCTGCGCTTCAGTTAGGCAGATCGAAGACGGAGAGGCCAAACCGTGCAGGACGAATCGTCGTCCAGCAATAAAATGGGTTCGAGCACACAACACGTGAGAGGGACGGGAGAGGGAAGACCGCGGGGGAACCTCGCGGAGCAACCCGGTGCATCATGGGGTCACTTGTAGCACTTGCGGAATCATCGACGGCGGGACGCGCCGGGAACAGCCCCCCCCGGCCCCCAAAAAGCGCGGCCACCGCTTCCCCTTTCCGGCAAAGGAGTTGCGGCCACGCGATCCAGCCGTCGGCTCCCTCTCCCCACGCCTCAGGCGAACCCCTTCCTGGCCGGCCTCTCGCCTCCCGGCCCGACCTCCCCCTTTCCGAACCCCAGCCGGTAGGCCGTTGCGATCCCCAGCAGGCCGAAGAGGATGTCGACCGGGCCCAGCGACTTCAGGACGACCTGCGTGAGCGAGAGCGACGCCCCCATCGCCTCGTGGAGCTTCTGCTTCCGGTCGGCCTGCCAGGCCGGGTACGAGGGCTTTTCCTCGGCAAGCCAACGCAGGTAGGGAACCGCGTTCTCCCGGAATGACGTCAACTCCTCGGCGGGGACCGCCTGCGGGCTCTCGGCGTCGGTGAACTTGCGCTCGACCATGAAGGCGGCATGATCGCTCTCGGCCTTGACCCGGGTGAAAGCCTCGGCATCGGCCCGCGCCTCGTCGTAGGCGGCCTTGTTGAGAAGGCCGCTCGACGAGGTGACCTTCTCCATCTCCTTTTTGACGATCACGTTGGCTGCAATCATCTTGCCGGCGAAGATGGAGACGACGGCGAGGATGGCACAGAGGACGCCACAGGCGCTGCCGCGGCCCCCGAAGGCGGAGGCGCCGAACCCGACGAGGCCGCCGACAGCCCAAGCGACATAGCCGATCTCCACCTTCGTGACGGCCGCCAGGACGCCCCAGATCACGGCCCCGATCACGGCCCCCCCGGCAGCTCCCAGGAATGCACGAGGATTCATAATCGCCTCCCGCGGTAAAGAATACGGAGGACCCCTACGCGGCGCGGCCGCACGGACAGATTATAGCTCCACCCGACGTTCCGGCAATCCGGAACCCGGAGGCGATCGCGTCACGCCCGGCGGCATACGGCCAGGCCAGTCCTGGTGACAATCCGGGCGAAGGCGCAAGCCCCGGAAGGGGTCTCGAGCAAAGCAAACAAGAACAACGCGCGTCGCACCCCGAGCGCGGCACGAGGCGTGCCGGTCACCCGGGGGGAGCGGTCAGCAGGCGCTGGATCTTTTCCAGCAGGCGGGGCAGATCGATCGGCTTGCTGTCGTAGTCGTCACAACCGGCCCGCATCGCCTTGTCCCGGTCGCCCGACATGGCATGCGCCGTCAGCGCGATGATCGGGATGCGGCCGATCTCCGGGAGGCTCCGGATCCGCTCCGTGGCCTGCCACCCGTCCATGACCGGCAGGTTCATGTCCATCAGGATCAGGTCCGGCTTGGCCGAGGTCGCCATGTCGACGGCCTGAGCGCCGTCCACCGCGATCACGACCTCGAACTGCAGGCGCTGCAGGCGCCGGGAGAGCATGTCCGCGTTCATCTCGTTGTCTTCGACCAGGAGGATCTTCGTCACGCGATCTACCTCCGTGGGAGTCCGGAGAGGGTCCGCCCGACGAACCGGCGCACTTCGCTGAGAAGATCGGGGATGGGACAAGCCGCCTTCTGGATGATCTTCTGCACGTGTCCTTCGAGCCGCCTCCGGTCGTCCGACGTGAGGTCCTTGGCCGTCACGACGATCACCGGAATCGCCCACCAGTCCGGCTTCTTGCGTATCTCGGAGACGAACTCGAAGCCGTCCATCTCGGGCATCATCAGGTCGAGCAGGATGATCCCCGGCGTGTGCGCGCGCATGCGCTCCAGGGCCAGGCGCCCGTTCGCCGCCCCGTCGACGACCCAGCCGTCCTTCTCCAGCATCTTGACGACGAGCTCGCGCGTGGCCAGCTCGTCCTCGACGACCAGGACGCTCGTCTTCCGGTTGTCCGCGACGTACCGGCCCAGCAGGGCCAGGAGCCGGTCCCAGTCGATGGGCTTGGTGACGTAGTCCACGGCGCCGAGCGCGAACCCGAGGTCCTTGTCGTCGTGTATGGAGACGATGATCACGGGAATGTCCGCCGTGGCCGGATCCGCCTTCAGGGCATTGAGCACCGTCCAGCCGTCCATGCGCGGCATGATCAGGTCGAGGGTGATGGCGGCCGGATGGATCTCCTTCGCCATCCGGATCCCCTCCTCCCCGCTCGCCGCCGACGCCACGTCGATGCCCTGCTTCTTCAGGAACCGGGCCATGAGGTCGCGCGGCACGGCTTCGTCGTCGATCACCAGCACGGTGTGCCGCCCGTGCGCGACCGGGACGGCCTTCGCGCCCCCCGGCTGGGGCCGCTCGCGGGGGATCTGGCGGGTCCGGGTGTCCGCCGGGATGCGGATGGTGAACGCGGACCCCTGGCCCGGCCGGCTGCGGGCCTCGACGTCCCCCCCCATCATCCGGCACAGGCGCTGGGTGATCACCAGGCCCAGGCCGGTCCCGCCGTACTTCCGCGTGGTGGAGGCATCCGCCTGGGAAAACGCCCGGAAGAGCTTCGCCACCTGCTCTTCGCTCATGCCGATGCCCGAATCCTCCACGCAGAAACGGACCCAGTCCACGCCCTCCACGGCCTCCCGGCTGACGGAGAGCGTCACCACCCCGTGATCCGTGAACTTGGAGGCGTTGCTGAGCAGGTTGAGCAGGCACTGCCGCAGGCGCGTCACGTCGACGTAGAGCGGCCCGGGATCGGGCGGAAGCCCGAGGGCCAGCTCGTTTCCGTTCTTCCGCAGGAGGGGCTGCAGCGTGTCGAGGACGCTCTCGACGAGGTCCCGGACCTGCACCTCCTCCGGATACAGCTCCACCTTGCCGGCCTCGACCTTGGAGAGGTCGAGCACGTCGTTGATCAGGGTGAGCAGGTGCCTCCCGGCGTCGTGGATCCTGGACAGGTCCTCGGCAATGCCCTTCATGCCACCGGCCTCGGCGTCCTCCTGGAGCATCTCGCTGTACCCGATGATGGCATTCAGCGGCGTGCGCAGCTCGTGCGACATGTTCGCCAGGAAGGTGCTCTTGGCCCGGTCGGAGCTCTCCGCCTCGAGCTTGGCCCGGGCGAGCTCCTTCTCGCGCTCCCGGGCTTCCTCCAGCCGCTGGGCGAGCTGGTCCTTCAGCTCCCGCTCGACCGCCACGTTCTCTTCCAGCCGCTTGAGGATCTCCTCCATCTTCTTGAACTGCTCGACGACGAGCTCGGCCGTGAGCCGGGAGGCCTCCCGGGCGGCCTCGACCTCGCCCCTCAGGAGGGTGTTCTCGGCGAGCAGCTCGTGAAGATCCGCCTGTTCAAGCATGACGGTGTCCTTGCGCCCCCGCCAGACTGACCGCCAGATCCGAGGCCTTCCGCACCGCATCGGGATCCGGCGCCCCTTCGATCCCGACCAGGACCACCTCCGGGACCGGCCCCTCGCAGACCCGCGGCAGGACCTTCAGGAGCGCGGCGACCCCGGCCGCATGGGCGTGGCCCGGTTCGGCCGTCCCGGCCACGTCCCGGGCGGAGAGCACGACGACCTCGCCGGCGCGCCCGAACCCCCGGACGCTGTCCACCACCACGACCTTCTCCATGCCGTCGAACAGGCGCAGGAGGCCCAGCCCCGAGACGCCGCCGTCCGCCAAGTCGATCCCCGCCGGCATCGTTCGGCGGCTCAGGGCCTCGAACACGGCCGGCCCGGCGCGGTCCTCCTCGAGCAGGCTGTTCCCCACGCAGAGGATCCGGTTCATGCGTCAGGTCCCGATCGTCAGCGGCCCCAGCGGGCGTCCGCCGCGCACCCCGTGCACCGTGCAGACCAGGCAGTGATCGAAGGAGCGCACGACATGGCCGAGCTCGACCGGGTTCCGGACGTCCCGGACCGGCGTGCCGACGAGCGCCTCTTCCGTCGTCCCGCGGACCCCCTGGGAATCCCGGGGCGAGGCGTGCCAGGCCGTCGGCGTGATGATCTGGTAGTGCGCGATCTTCCCCTTCTCCGTCTTCACCCAATGCCCGAGCACACCGCGCGCCGCGTGGGTCAGGCCGAATCCCTCCCCGTCGCCCATCGGGCCGGGGGACTGGTAGAAGCTCCCGTCCCCCGTGGACTCCGCCAGCCAGGTGTCCATCGCCGGCATCAGCTCCACCGGCCGGACCAGGCGGGCCAGTTCCCTCACGAAGGCGTTGGGACCGTCCCGGCCGGCCAGGTCCGTGAAGAGCGGACGGCCCTGGATCATCATCTCGGCGAGCGGGCCGGTCTCCGCGGGTTCGCCGCCGTATCTCGGGGCCTTCGCCCAGGAGTACTTGAGGCCCTCCTGCCCGGTCGCGTACGGCCGGGTCTCGCCTTCCGACGGATGCTTGCCCCCCTCGTAATCGACAAACCAGGAGTGCGCCACGTGCTCGGCGATCCGGGACGCGTCGAAGGCCTCCACGGCCCCCCCCCGCCGGAGAAAGCCCGCCGGCACGAGCACGCGGCTCCCCGGCGGGCCCTTGACCTGCGTGCCTTCGGGAAGATCGAGGTAGCCGTAGCTGATGAAGTGCCCGTGGCCGCGCCCGATCGCCTCCAGACCGATCTCGCGCGCATAGCGGATATAGAACCCGAGGTCGGAGTCCCGATGCGCGTCTTTTTCCTCCAGCCAGGCCTCCAAGTCGGCCCGGCTGCGGACGGACTGCCACCGCTCCAGGGCGCACCCCAGGACGCGGCGCTCGTACCACTGCCGGTACTGTGCCAGCAGCATCCGGCATTGGGCGAGGTCCGCCCGGCTCGGGACGGAGGCGATGCCGCCCGGGACCATGAAGGAGGAATGCGGCCACTGCCCCCCCAGGATCGCCACGATCTCCAGGACCTTCTTGGTCTCCCGGATCGCCTCGATGACGGTCTCCCCCTTGAACGGCTCATACCGGCGAACCGCCTCCTCGAAGAGCCGGTTCCGGGCGTACTGCGGGTTCACGAAGTCGACGGCAAACATGAGAAACGCATGCCGGATGTCGCTCTGGATGTGCTCCGCCATGAGACAGACGTTGCGGACCCGCGTGGCATCGGGAGGCGGGCGCACGCCGGCGATCCGGTCCAGCGCCCGCACCGCCGCGGTCAGGTGGGCCACCCCGCAGATCCCGCACACGCGGGGCGTGATGACCAGGCCGTCCAGCGCCCCGCGGCCCACCAGGATCCGCTCGAACCCCCGATACATCAGGCCGGAGCACCAGGCGTCGGAGACGCGCCCCGCCTCCAGCTCCACGCGGACCTCCAGGTCGCCCTCGACCCGGTTGACCGGCACGTTGAGGATTTGCTTGCGGGCCATGCCTCTCTCTCAGACTCGCGTCTTCCGCAAAACCAGGCGTTCCGGCGCCGCGGCCGCCGCCATTCCCTTGTAGGCCAGATAGTGCGCGCGGCTCACCCCTTCGGGCAGGTCGATCGGGATCCCCGCGATGTTCCGCGTGTGGAAGAAGGGATACGGAGAAGGGAAGCTCGGCTGCGTGCACCCCACGCAGGGCACGCCGGCGGAGGTCTTCGAGTTCCGCCGGTTCCACCTCAGCTTGTTGCACGGCCCGTGGGTCAGCGGACCGCGGCAGCCCATATGGAAGAAGAGGCATCCCTTCTGGCCGAAATCCGTCTCCTCGACGCGGTACTCGTGGTATTCGTTGCGCATGCAGCCCTGGTGAATGAGCATGCCGTACCACCGGTCCGGGGCATTCAGCGGGTTCAGCGGGATCGGGTCGCCGCCCAGCAGCGAGGCGATCGTGTCGCTGATAACGCCACAATGGGCGGGACAGCCGGGGAGGTTGACGACCGGCAGCCCGCCGGCGGACACGAAGTCGCCCCCCAGGAAACCGCCCTTGGCCTCCTTGTGGAACTGGAGGCCGGTCGCCTCCACCTCCCCGTCGGCCCCGATGCCCCCGAAGCTCGCGCAGGTGCCCACGGCGACGACGAAGCGCGCCCGGGCCGCCAGGGCGGCGACGAGATCCTTCCGCGGCTGGCCCGCGTGCGTGTCGTACATCCCCGTCCCGCCGGGGCCGCGGATCAGCGATCCTTCCATGCAGAAGACGTCCACTCTTTTATCGCCGGCGAGAATGGCCTGCAGCAGTTTTTCCTGCTCGCCCGGGGGGAGGGTGGAAAGCGACGGGTGCCAGAGCACCTCGACGCCCGCCATGTCGAGGAACTCCCGGAGGTCGGGCGACTCCATGTTCAGCAGGGACATGGTGTCGCCCCCGCAACCGCCGCTCTGCATCCAGAACAACGTCGCCTTCATCACCGGCCTCCTCTCCGCGTGCGGGCCGGACAGCGGTTGTCCGGCAGGGGAAAACGCGGCGGTCCCGCACGGGCGCCACGTCCGCGCGGGATCGCCTGTCGCCATCCGGTCTCACGACGTCGCGCCTCCGGGGCGGTCCGCCGGCACGTCGCCCGCCCGGAAGCCCTCCAGCCCGGCCACGAGCGCGTCGAACTGCCGCGCGCACTCCCTCACGTTCCCGAGATCCTCGGCGACCGAGGCGGGCGCAGGCGGCGCGACCGCCTCCCGGAGAAGCCGCTCGGCCACCGAGAGGACCCGCCCCAACGGCCCGGCGGCGGCGCGACGGAGCTCGAGACCGACGTCCCGGGGCTCGACGTCCGGCAGGGCTTGAAGGCGGGTCTCCGACAGGAGCCGGTCGACGTGCGCCAGAAGGTCCCGCCCCCCGGCACGGAGCACGTCCAGCTCGCCGGCCAGGTCCTTCTGCCCGCGCTCGGCCGTCTCCTCGATCAGCAGCTCGCTGAAGCCCACGATGCCGTTGAGGGGTGTGCGCAAGTCGTGGCGCATGCGCGCAAGGAAGCGCCTGGCCTCCCCCGCCGGTCCGGGTGTGCCTGCCGTTGCATGTTCCATTCGAAAAGCGCAAGGACCGCCGCACGGAGAGCAACACGGAACCGACTCCTGCTCTCCAACCGCGAGCGCGAGATCGATCCGGTGACCCGAGAACAGATGTGCCCTCGGTTTCCCGTTACGGCCACTCGCGGAGCATACCGCCCCCGAATAAATGATGCAATAATATCTCGCGTCATTCACGAATTACCGTTCAATCGCCGAAACCGGCCCGTTGTCCCGGAGCCCCCGGGACTTCTTCGGAGACAGGGAGTTCTCCGGGGCGCGTGGTCGTTGCGCGATCGGGCTTGCTGGAGGCGTTCCCGGTTGAGCGTCGTCGCGTCTGACGCGCCCCCGCTTCGCGCGAACCTCTTCCCTGCATCCAATTCCCCTCGGGTGTAACCGCGGATCAACCCGTTGAGACCGACACGCCTGACGCGGAAACAGATTTGCCCGCCCTGCCGCCGGTGGGGTATAATATATGGGTCAAGCGAGGCGGTCTTCTCGGCAGACGGGGACATGACGACCAGGCCCCGAGCCTGTCGCCGAGCGGGCTTCGCGGCGGCCCTCCTGACGGCCGCCCCTGCCGGTGGATTCCCCTACCCGTCACCCGCCGAGGAGCCTCCTGCCGAGCCCGACTCCTTTCCCGCCAGTTCCATCCACGAAAACGGCCCGGACCTCCCCCCCCATCCCTCCGTGCAGGCCTTCCCGGCGTTCCCCCTCTCTCCATCCGCCCGGATCGAGCCGCCCGACGACGTGGCGGCCGATCCCGTCGAAGGCCCCGTCGAGATCCGGCGGGGCACGCTCCGGTTCAGGCCCGCACCGGACATCCTCGCCGCCCCCCGTCACTCGCCCGAGATCGGCTTCCGCTGGAACCTTTCCCACCCCGACCACATGGACCGGCAGGGCATCGCCATGGCCGGAACGGGGCTGATCGACGCCATCCACCAGGCGGTCGACGCGATCGGGCCCGAGAAGGGGACGGCCAGGGCCCTGACGTGGGCGGCCGTCGGCGTGGCGGATTGGATGGCGCTGAGCATGGCCCACGAGTACGGCCACATGTCCAGCCATTCGAGACTCGGCTGCATCCGGTACCGCATCGGCATCGACGGGGAGCCGCCCTCGGCGTGGAGGCGCGCCACGCCCGAGAGCGTCTTCAAGGCCTTCATGATCACAAACGACGCCTTCATCACAGTCAGCCCCTCGGACGCGGACCGGATCGCCCGGCTCCTGGCCGGTCGGCCGGAGGATTATCTACGCTACGCGGCCTCCGTCGAGGCGGGCGGCGTAAACCAGGAACAGGCTGTGCTGGGCGAGTACGCGGACCGGCTCCTGGCCGGCCGCTTCAACCCCGACGACGCCGTCCCGTACCTTGTCACGGCACTGGCAACGGCGACCTACCCCCCGAGCGAGAACAACGACCTGGCTGACTACGCGGAGGCCTTGGCGGCCCGCGGCATCGGGACCAACGAGACGCGGATCCGGGCGCTCTCGCTGGCACGGCTCCTCGGCGGCACGGCGTGGGCTGCCGCCCGCGGGTTCGCAGAGGCCGCCGGGGACTGCGGGACCGGCGGCGTCGAACCGGTCCGCATCGCGCGGATCGGCAGCGCGGAAGTCCTCTGGCCCGAGGTGGCGGCCTGCCTCTCCGAGTTCGGCCCCACCCTCCAGGTGGGGGTGCCCGTGATGGGCGAAACGTGGTCCCTGCACCCCGCCTGGCAACACGTGGTCGCGGAGGGCGTCTCGCTGGGGGAGGCCGGGCTGCGCGTGGAAAAGACGCTGCACCCCCTGCTCGCGGTCGAGGGGCTGGCTGTCGTCAACACGGAGGCGGGGGGATGGATCGAGGCGGGCGTCCGGATCCGGCCGCTGTCGTGGCTTTCGCTCCAGGCCGGATACGCCTTCGGCCACGGCTATACGATCCACCGGGACGTGTACGGCGCGACGCCGGACTACCTGGAGGAGAACGAATCGTCGGTCCGGCTCGGCGTCACGGCCCGGCTGACGTTCTGACTCCGCAAGCAAGCCGGGTCCCGCACGCCACGGTTCCGCTCGCGGTCGGCAGCGCCCCCCCTTCTCCGCCGGTGCGCCCCACGGACGTGCCCCCCGGACGCGCGCCAAGGCCCCTGCGCGCCCCGTTGGCGCGCGCGGAGAGCGCTGCTCGACGCCCGAGACGTCCCGCGCGGTAGGCGCGCGCGTGGTGCAAGCCCCAAACTTCTTGGGCGAATCCAGTGGCGAACATCTCAAGCCGATTTCGGTTGTTTCCGGTTGCGCTCGGTTGCGTTTGACGCGCCCCCCGTTTCGCGCTAAACTCTTCTCCGCAGCCGGTTTCCCTTGGGAGACCGGCTGTGGGAGCGTGTCGGGTGCTGGTGCCCCGCCCGGTCTTCAAAACCGGCGTGCCGGTCACAAGCTGGCAGGTGGGTTCGATTCCCATACGCTCCCGCCACCCCAACCCGGCTCCGGAACGGCCGAGAGCACGGTCGCGAGAGGTCTCCCGCAGCCTGACCATCCCCTCCCGCGAACAGATCCGAATCCCTATCCCCTGGCCATCCACCCGAATCGGGTGAACGATCCTCCTGCATCCCCGTTATTTCACCCTGAAAATAGCGTGACATTGACCCCATGAATCATCAATATATATGGTAGCAACACCTCCTCCATTGGATGTCCCGCGCCCATGAAGAAGCTCCTCCTGAAATCCGACTTCAAGACCCTCGAGGTGGAACAGGCCGACCGCCCTCTCGCCCTCGGCCGCAAGGAGGGATGCGATCTCCCGGTGCTCGACCGGTCGGTCTCCCGCCTGCACGCCGAGCTGGCGTTCCGGAAGGGGGACGGCTGGTACCTGCGGGACCTCGGGAGCCGCTTCGGGACCCAGGTCAACGGGATCCCGATCTCCGCGCCGATCCGGCTCGCCGACGGGGACCACGTCACGCTGGGCAAGATCGTCTTCACCGTCAGCCTGTCGGCGTCTCTGGAAGACACGGGATACGACACGACCGGCATGGCGCCGGCCGCGGTGGCCGCCGTCCCGGTCCGTGCGCCCTTCCCGCCCCCGCCTCCCGTCACGCCGGCCCCGGCTGGCCACGACACGTCGCCGGTGGGGCGCGTCGCCCCCGTGGCGACGCAGGGGAGCCGGAAACGGATCGTCCGGATCCCGGTCTATTCGTCCCTCGACGGCACGCTGAAGACGGTGGCCGTGCTCGGCTTCGTCACGGTCCTGCTGATCGTGGTGGCCCTGTCGCTGCGGAAGCGGGAAGGCTCCCCGTTGGTGACGATCACGAAGGAGATCCCCGCCGCCCCCCAGGCGCCGCTGGACCGAGGCGACGAGGTGCCGCCCGCGGCAGCCCCGCTCGTCGCCCCCCCGGTGGTCGCCCCTCCGGTTGCGCCCGCCGTGCAGGGCCTGCCGGCCACGCCCGCCCCCCCGAAGCGTCAGCCCGCCGCCCGCCCCGACGTGACGGTCGAGCCCCCGGCCGTTGAAGCGCCCCCGCGCCGCGTGAACGTGGTCCGGCCCACCATGCCGGACGGTGACATCGACGCGGAGAAGCTGGAGCCGGTCTCGGCCGACGGCAGCCTCGGGGAGATGCCGAAGGCCGGCGCGGGGACGGCGGGGCCGGCCGTCGCGATCCCCGGCATCGACCTCCTGCGCAACCACTTGGCCGCCCAAGTCCAGTCGGGCGCCAGCCTCTTCTGGGACGTGACGCTCGGAGAGAAGACCACCCGGTGGACGGTCAATTCCGCCGACGCGACCGGCCTGCACATGAGCAGCCCGATCGCCCGGATGCACCTGCCGTGGGAAAAGCTCGGGAACGAGGGGCTCTACGGCCTCTCGGAAGCGCTCGTGCCCGGTGCGCCGGGCCCCGTGCTGTCGGCCTATCTCCGCCTCGGCGCGGCGCTGGGCCACGACGGCGACCCCGGATACCAGAAGCGCCTCGCCGAGCTCCGCGACAAGGACCCGGCCGCGGCCAAGGAGCTCGAGCAGGCCCTGAAGCCCGAGATGACGGCCCTCCCGGTCTCCGTCAAGACCCCCGAACCGGCCACGGCGGTCCCGGCCGTGACGGAGCCCCCTCCGGTCCCGTCCGCGGCACCTGCCCCGAAGGGCTGGGGCGAGACCGCCCCCGAGATCAAACCCGCCCTGCTGATGGTCGCGCGCGTCGGAGGGGCAGGGAACCAGTGGATCAAGACCGTGGCGGTCAAGGGGAGCAGCGTGGCGGCCGCAGGCGAGGGCGACTTCCAGGTCGCCGCCACCGTCAACCCCGACGGCACCGTGCGGGCCCGGACGCAGGGAAACCTCTCCGCCCGGCACGATCCGTGGCAGTCGCTGCCGCCGGTCGCGCGCGATCGCGCGGGCTCCGACATCGAGTTCGGCTTCCGCCAGGTCCACCCCGTCCTCCAGCAGCCGTACCTCAACGCCGGCGCATGGAAGCTCTGGGGGTGGACGTATGACCAGGCGCGATCGAGCAAGGCCCCCTACGCGCCCTTCATGGCCGACAGCGGGATCCGCCTCGCGTCCCGGATGCCCAACGGGAGCCTTTTCGTCGTGGGGATGAGCGACGGCGGGAACACCAGCCTGCGCGCGAGCCCGAAAGACATCCATCAGCCGCTCGAGTTCCCGATCGCCACCGGCGGGGGCGCGGGCAAGTCGTCCTACCTGTTCGAGATCTCCCCCGCCGGGGAACCCCTGCGCCAGATGACCCTGCGCGGCACCGCCAACGCCGCCTGCTGGGACACGTGGGGCCGGATCCTCGTCGTCGGCCGGGGACTGCTCCGCGGCACCCACAACGCCTTCGACTACCCCGACGGGGCGGGCATCCTGCTGGCCGACACGGCCTGGGGATCGATCCTTTTCGGCACGTCCGTCGGCGTCGAGGGGGAAGGCGACTGCGCGCTCGTCGGCGTGTCGATCGACCCGGTGAGCGGGCTGGCCGCGGCCTGCGGCTACGTCGAGGGGGAGATCAAACAGGTCCAGGGCTTCCAGGAAAAGTCCGGCGGCGGGAAGGACGGCCTGCTGGTGATCTTCCGGCTCTGGGCGCCGCAGCCGCGGACGGCGGACGCGTCCGGCGGGTAACGCCACGAACGGCGTGAAGGATCTTGGCCACAAAGGCTCACGACGAGCCCGAAGTTCTCAAAGGCATTCTCAAGCCACAGCGATCCCGAATCGCGGCCCTTCCAACTTCGTGATCCTCGGTCTCTTCGTGGCCCCTCCACCGTTGTGATCTTTGTGGCCCCCCCGAATTCGCTTCCGGTTCGGGCCGCCCCTTTTATAATGAAGACCTCCCCTCTCCCGGAGCCCCCATGCCGCCCCGCGCGATCGGGTTCCTCGGACTCGGCATCATGGGCGCCGCCATGGCGCGGCGGCTCGTGGAGGCCGGCCACCGCGTCACCGTCTGGAACCGGACCGCCGCCCGGTGCGCGCCCCTGGCCGCCCTCGGCGCGCGGGTGGCGGCCACCCCCCGCGAGGCGGCGGCCGGCAACGGGATCGTGATCTCGATCGTCAACGACTCCCACGACGTCGAGGCGGTCCTGCTCGGCCCCAACGGCGCCGTCCACGGGGCCGCCCCCGGCACGCTCGTCGTCGACATGAGCACGATCGACCCCGCCGCGGCGCGGCGGATCGGGGCGTCGCTGCGCGCGAAGGGCGTCTCCTTTCTCGACGCGCCCGTGACGGGCGGGGACGTGGGCGCGCGCGAGGGAACCCTCTCGATCCTCGTCGGGGGCGAGGCCGCCGACCTCGAGCAGGCGCGCGAGGTCCTCGCCGGGATGGGGAAGCGGATCACGCATTGCGGACCGACCGGCGCGGGGCAGACGATGAAGGCGGCCAACCAGGTCCTCTGCGCGGTGACCCTCCTCGGCGTCGCCGAGGCCCTCCATTTCGCCCGTCGAAACGGGCTGTCCGAGACCCTCCTGATCGAGGCGCTGTCGGCGGGGGCGGGCGGATCCTGGACGCTCGCGAACTACGGGCCGCGCATCGCGCGGGGCGACTTCGCCCCCGGCTTCAAGGTGAAGCTGCTCCAGAAGGACCTGCGGATCGTCTTCGAGGCCGCCGCCGCCTCGGGGGTCCCCCTCGACGGGACGGCGCTGGCGCGGCGCCTGCTCGACGAGGTCGCCGCCTCGGGCGGCGCCGAGCTCGGCACCCACGCGATATACCAGGCGCTCGGGCGGCGCCTGGCGGCCCCGCCGACCCCGTCCCGCAACCCGGACCCCGGAACCCGAGACTAGAAACCAGCCCCCATGGACTTCTTCGACCACCAGGACCACGCGCGGCGCCGGACGGGCCTGCTCGTCCTCCTCTTCGCCGCCTCCGTCGCCAGCATCATCGCCGCCATCTACTTCGTCGCCGCCGGCGCCTGGATGCAGTACAGCCTGCAGCAGGTGCGCCCGGGCTCGCCGGAGGCCGCCGCCGTCTCGTTGTGGAACCCCGGCATCTTCCTGGCCGTGATGGCGGGCGTCCTGCTGGTCGTGGGCGGCGGGACCCTCTACAAGATCCGCCAGCTGGCCGGCGGCGGCGCGACGGTCGCCCGCCTGCTGGGCGGCCGACCCGTCTCCCCCGACACGAAGGACTTCCGCGAGCGCCGCCTCCTCAACGTCATCGAGGAGATGGCCGTCGCCTCCGGCACCCCCGTCCCCGCCGTCTTCGTGCTCGACGGCGAACGCGGCCTCAACGCCTTCGCCGCCGGCTTCACCCCCGGCGACGCGGCGGTCGCGGTAACGGAAGGGACGATGACGCTGCTGAGCCGGGACGAGCTCCAGGGCGTCATCGCGCACGAGTTCAGCCACGTCCTGAACGGCGACATGCGGATGAACCTCCGCCTGATGGGGATCCTCCACGGGATCCTCCTGATCGGCCTGACGGGCTGGATGATCATCCGCATCTCCGCCGCCGGCGGCCGGTCGCGCGGCAGCCGGCGCGGCGGCCCGCCGGTCCATATGATCGCCGTCGGGGCGGCCCTCCTCGTCCTCGGCTACATCGGCGTCTTCTTCGGCAAGCTCATCAAGAGCGCCATCTCCCGCCAGCGGGAGTACCTGGCGGACGCCGCGGCGCTCCAGTTCACCCGGAACCCCGACGGGATCGGCGGGGCGCTCAAGAAGATCGGGGGGTTCTACAAGCAGGGCAAGCTGGGCGTCGCCAACGCCGAGGAAGCCAGCCACTTCTACATCGCCAACGCCCTCAACGAGCCCCTCTTCGGCTGGATGGCTACCCACCCGCCGCTGGAGAAGCGGATCCGCGCCGTCGATCCGCGCTGGGACGGCACCTATCCGGAGGTGCACTGGCCGGAGGCGCCGGAAGCCGGGGCGGAGGCGGAAGCGAAGAAGGCGGGAAAGAAGGGGCTCCGGGACGCCATGCCCCTCCTCCTCGCAGGCGCCGCGGGCGCCGCCGCGGGGGCCGGCCGGATCGCGGTCAGCCCCGACGAGGTGGTTTCGCGGGTCGGCACGCTCACGCCGGAGAAGGTCTCGTACGGCGCGGCCCTGCTGGCGTCCATCCCGGAGCCGCTCACCGAGGCGGCGCACGACCCCGTCGGCGCCCGCGCCCTCGTCTACGCCCTCCTCCTCGATCCCGACGAGGCCGTTCGGGCGCGCCAGAGGGAGATAGCCGGGACGGACGCCGCGGCCGCCGACGCCCTGTCCGGGCTCGCGCCTCACCTGGCCTCGCTCGGTTCCGAGTCCCGCCTCCCGCTCGTCGACATCGCCCTCCCGGCGCTGCGCCCGCTCGACGCGGAGACGCTCGCCCGGTTCCGCGACGTCGTGAAGCGCCTGGTCGAGGCCGACGAGAAGACCAGCCTCTTCGAGTTCACGCTCCAGAAGACCCTGCTGCGCCACCTCGGCCGGACGGGTGCGGAAGCGCGGCAGGCGGCGAAATATTACGCGATCCGAGCGCTCCTCCCGGAAGCGACGGTGATCCTCTCGGCCCTGGCCCACGTCGGCAGCCCGGACCCGGACCAGGCCCGCCAGGCCTTCGCCGTGGGCGTCCGCCGGCTCGGCCTCGGGAACCAGCCGGTCGCCTTCATCCCGCGGGAAGGGTGGACCCTGGCGGCGGTCGACGCGGCGCTGGACCGTTTCGCGCTCGCGGCGCCGGGCGTGAAGCGGCTGATCCTGCGGGCGGGTGCGGAATGCATCGCGACCGACGGAACGGTCGCCCGGGACGAGGCGGAGCTGCTGCGGGCGGTCTCCGACACCCTCGACTGCCCGATGCCTCCGTTCGGGGGGGCTCCGGAAGCAACGTCGTGAAGCGGGTAGTCCGAAGGATACGACCGAATACGAGGCCAACTCGGCCTGATCTGCGGGCCAAACTCCGCATCTGCGTAATCTGCGTGATCTGCG
>CAYUME010000008.1:0-5970 GCA_964445475.1 uncultured Planctomycetia bacterium | reverse complement strand
GGCTTCACTCTGCGTAATCTGCGTGATCTGCGGGCTTCACTCTGCGTAATCTGCGTGATCTGCGGGCTTCACTCTGCGTAATCTGCGGGCGGCCTCACTCCCGCAGCCAGGCCGGCTGCGTGAAGGCTCCGTTCGCTGCGACGTCCCAGACCTCGAGCCGGGCCCACCGCGCCCCCTCCAGCCCGGCCTCCCAGACGAACCGCCGCCGGCCGCACTCCCCCTCGCCGTCCAGCGGAAACACGCGCCGGCGGACCGCCGTCCCGTCCCCCCAGACCACCTCGGCGAAGGCCGGGGGAAAGGTCCACGACAGGTCCGCGATCACCGTGTCGCCGCCCGAGACGCGCCAGTCGTGGATCAGCACCTCCCCCGTCGTCACCCAGAAATCCCCGCGCCGCAGCGCGTCGACGACGCCGCCCCACTCGACGACCGTCGGCTTCCGCCCGCAACGGACATAGTTGACGTTCATGTGCCCGTAGAGCTCGTGTGAGGGATCCACCTCGAATCCGTCGACCTCCCCCGGCATGTATTTCTTCTGCCCCCACTGGCACATGTCGTCGAGGACGTCGAGGGCGCGCCGTCCGAGGCGCGGCTCGGAGAGGTCGCCCGGCATCGCCTTCCAGGCGCCGCCGAGCCAGACGGGATCCCGGTACCAGGCCCGATCCTTGTACGCGTCGGGGCAGGCGAAAGAGGCCTTGATCCGCGGGTGCGAGGTCCAGGCCAGCCCCTGCTCCCGCCACAGGATCTCCAGCATCTCCTGCTCGCTCCCCGCCCGGTAGACCGTCCCGTAGGGGGCGACCTGCGTCGTGAAGGGCTCCCCCTCGGGACGGACGAGCGCCAGGTAGACCGGCGTCGGGAAGAGGTACATCCAGTGGCCGGGGTGCTGCCCCGGCGGCGCGGGCATGTTGAAGTGGACGTTCGCCTCCTCGCCGGGCAGGAGCAGCAGCTCCGCGTCCGAGTACCGGCGGCAGACGTCGAACATCGCCTGGAGCTCGGGAAGCCGCTTCGGACCGGGATCGCGCGGGTGGCCGTCGCCGTGGAACTCGGCGAGGTGAACGAGGTCGACCTTCAGCGCCTTGAAGGCGCGGACGAAGTCTGCGGCGCGGGACCGGCCCTCCATCTCGGCCACCGACAGCCGCGCGTGCCAGTGGCTGGAGAGGACAAGATGGTCCTCCACGCGCGCGAGCGTGTCGCCGCGCGTGTATCGCATGGCGCGATCCAGCGCCGCCTCCGCCTTCCCGGGGTGGAGCAGGACGAATGCCCCCATCCGCTGGACGTTCCCGGCCGGCGCGTCGAACCACGGGACGAAGTCGTTCTTCCGGTCCGGGTCCTGCCGCAGCCCCAGCCGCCCCCTCCCCGCCTGGACGAAGCCGAAGTTGTCCGTGTGGTCGCGCGGAAAGAAGAAGGCGTGCGGGGGCGGGAAGACGGCGATCGACCCGCCGGGAAGCTCCGCGAGGATCGTCCGGTGCCGGACGACGCGGGGCGACGGAGGCCCGTCCGGCGACTCGCGGACGAAGCGGCCCCGCGCGTCCTTCCAGGCCACGACCGGGAAGTCCCCCGCCAGCAGGAAGTCGTAGATGTACGCGATGCCCTTCCGGCCGGGTGCCATCGCCGCCTCGACATGCAGGAGCGGGCTCCCGGTGTAGAGGCGGACGACCAGCTCGCCGGAGAAGGGGCCGGCGGCAAGGGACGCAAACGCGATCGTCGCGCGCCGGCCGGCGCTTTCGACGCGGACCGCGCGGAGGTCGAGCGCCGCGTCGTGGCGCGCGTGCGGCCGCTTCGCGGGCTTGTCGAAGAAGAGGTAGCGCACGTTCGCGCGCTCCGTGCTCTAGCCCATTTAGAGGACGAACTCGGGTCGGACGTCGCGGGCGAGAAGGGCGAAGGGGGCATCGGGGCCGAGGGCGGTCTCAAGGGAGGCGATCAGCGGTCCCTCCCCCGCCATCCGGAAGCCGGCCGCGTACCGGGTGCCGTCGGCGGCGTCCCACTCGGCGCGCAGGACATCGCCCCGCCGCTCGACGCGGATGCCGCAGGCGGGATCGTACCGGGCGAGGTCGAGAGCCACCTCGGCGGCCGCGGCGGGAATCACCGAAACCCCGAGGAGGATCAGAAGCCCGGTCCAGGTGCGTGACATGGGCGAGAGGCTATGGGATGGGAGGGACGGCGTCAAGCGCCGAGTCCCTCCTCCGCTTGACCTGGTTGTACGATCCGCCCCCTCCCCGCCCAGCCGTCAAAGGCATCCGACCACAGCCTCCCGGCGTCTCCCGATCGGGAGGACCTTCGCGAGATCCCGGCACGCAGCACGAGACCGGAGGTAGTTGAGGTTTTTCGGCTGAAAATCCCCCCGGACTTGCTTTACCTTCCGGCCCGTGATACATCAAATATGCAGAGAGGGGCTCCGCCCCGGACCTGCGAAGGAGGCCCGCCATGAGACGCCCCGGTCCCCGCTGCGCCGCGACGCTCGCCCCCCTGGCCCTTCTGGCGACTGTCCTTCCCCTCCCCGCCGCCCCCGCCGCCGATGCCGTCAGCCAGGAGATCGCCGAGAGGGTCTGTGACGTCCAGAACTGCCCGCCCTGTGTGGTCCGCATCCACATCAAGACGGGCGACCGACAATCCAGTTCCGGGACGGGCATCCTGCTCCAGGACGGGCGCGTCCTGACGGCGGCTCATCTCCTGCGTCACGCGACGGCGCAGAACAAGCCCCAGGTCTGGTTCGGGGGGCGCGGCGGGAGGCCGCGGGTGGACGGGACCTCGGGACGGTCGGTGACGTATGCCCTCCACCCCCGGTCCGACCTGGGGGTGATCTCCGGCGTGGCCGTGCCGCCTTGGGCGCGCGGGGTGGAACTGGCACCCGCCTCCCCGCGTCCGGGCGAGACCGTGACGGTCGTCGGAATCGAGTTTACGGGCGCCGTCCGGGTCTATTCCGGCGCCCTGCAGGGGGTCCAGGCCGATCCGCCCCTCCTCGCGCTCGACCTGACCACCCAGAAGGGCGATTCCGGCGGGCCGGTCTTCAACGCGGCCGGTCAACTGGTGGGGACGCTCAGCGGGGCGGGCAAGATCGCCCGGACGACGACCACCACGCTGGAGGGGCTGGGAGGATCGGCCGTCCTGACCGGCACGCAGGAGGTGCCGGCAGCCTTCGCCATCGACCTGGGCCGGATCGACTGGAAGTCGTTCTAGGGGTTGACGGCCAGGACGCAGGACAGGATCAGGCCCGGGGCGCCCGACCGAAGCCGGGCGCCCCCGCAGGCCCGTCAGACCTGGCTGACCGTAAACAGCAGGAGGACCCGCACGGCGATCGTCTTGCCCGACGACACGCCCTTCACCTCCACGACCAGCTCCACCTTGTCCTGCCGCGCGTCCGCCTTGCCGCGCCCCTCCACGGGGATGTGCAGCTCGTACCGCCCGGTGTGCTGCCCGGGATTCAGGACGACCTCGACGGCCTCCACGGCCCGTCCCGTGCTCCCCTCCGCGGTGACCGACACGTTCCGGGACTGGAAGACGACCGCCTCGTCGCGCTCGTTGGAGACCAGGAGCTCCACGATGAACTCCTGCCGGCCGGTGTTCACGCCCAGCTCGCCCTCGATCACCCGTTTCGCATCGGGCGCGACGTAGATCGCAATCCCGTCGCCCTTCGCGCAGACGGAGGGGAAGGGGACGGTCACCCGCGCGTCCGCCAGCGGCTTGTAGAGCAGGGTCCAGGTCGGCGTTCCGCACCCGCCCAGAAGCCCGCCCGCCAGCACCACCGCCGCCATCCAGTGCCGATGCCTCATCGTTCCTTCCTCCTGTTTCCAGATGCAGGTCAACGGACCGCCTGCCGGACCCACGCCAGATAGGCCGTGTTGCCGCGCTTCGCCGGGACGGCAATCACCTCCGGGACCTTGTACGGATGCAGCGATTTCACCCGCTTCTCGAGGGCCGGGTACCGCGCCCGCGTCGTCTTGATGAGGAGCAGCAGCTCACGGTCGTCGCACACCTTCCCCTCCCAGGCATAGATCGACCGGGCGCCGGGCACGACATTCACGCACGCCGCCAGGCCCTCCTTCACCAGGGCCGTCGCGATCCGCGCCGCGATCGGCGGGGAGGGCACGGTCGTGAGCACCACCAGGACATCGCTCATGCCCGGGCTCCCCGAAGGCACAGGACGTCACGGAGGCTGAGCCCCCGTTCCTATTATCGGCCAGCCGGGGCGATCGACCGCAGCCGGGCCGCGATCCGCGCCAGGGCCTCGACGGCGAAATCGACCTCCGCCGCCGTCGTCTCGCCGGAAAGGGAAAGTCGCAGCGTGCCCGCCGCCGCCTCGACGGGAAGGCCCATGGCGGTGAGGACGTGGGAGGGGGCGGCGCTGCCGGAGGAGCAGGCGGAGCCGGTCGAGACGCAGACGCCTTCCAGGTCGAGGCTGATCAGCATCGCCTCCCCCTCCGCCCCCTCGACGCCGACGCTCAGGATGTGCGGCGCGCGCTCCGCGCGGACGCCGTGGACGCGCAGGCGGCCGACGCGCTCCGCCAGGCCGCGCGCGAGCCGCTCGCGCAGCGTGCGGACCGACGCCGTGAGCCCCGGCAGGTCCCGGTGCGCCAGCGCAGCCGCCGCGGCGAAGCCTGCGATCCCGGCCACGTTCTCCGTCCCCGGGCGCCGGTCCCACTCCTGGTGGCCGCCGACCTGGCGCGGCCGCAGCGGGGTGCCCTTGCGCACGTAGAGCGCCCCCGTCCCCTTGGGCCCGTGGATCTTGTGCGCGGAGACGGTCAGCAGGTCGACGCCGAGCTCCCGCACGTCCAGGGGGATCTGGCCGAAGGCCTGGACGGCGTCGCAGTGGACGAGAACGCCCCGGTCGCGGGCGCGGCGGGCGATCTCCCGCACCGGCTGGATCACGCCGGTCTCGTTGTTGGCGAGCATGACGGAGACGAGGACGGTGTCGTGCCGGAGGGCGCGCTCGACGTCGTCCGGCGACACCCGTCCCTCGCCGTCCACGCCGACCACCGTGAGCCCCCCCCGTCCGCCTCCAGGGCGCGGGCGGCGGCCAGGACCGCCGGGTGCTCGACCGCGCTCGTGACGACGTGACGCCCCTTCCCGCGCAGGGCGTCCGCCACGCCGAAGAGCGCGAGGTTGTCCGCCTCCGTCCCCCCGCTCGTGAACAGGACCTCCGGCGGCCCGGCGCCGAGGTGCCGGGCCACCCCCGCACGGGCGTCCTCGAGGAGACGCCGCGCCTCCCGGCCCGCGCCGTGCAGGCTCGAGGGGTTGCCGGGGCGATCGACCAGGACCCCGCGCATCGCCTCCGCGACCTCCGGCAGCACGCGCGTCGTCGCCGCGTTGTCCAGATAGACGCGCCGCGGGCCGTCCGCTCCCGCCGCCGGCTCCCGCGCCGCCCGCGCGCAGTCGGCGGCCGACGGGTTTCGCAGGTCCAGTGTCCGCTTGCATCGCGCCATGGCGTTCCTGAGCCGAAGCCCGTGACCGGGGTGCCGTCGTCGTCCCCCGCCCCCCCCCGGCAGCACCCCTCATCCGGGATCCGGGATCGGGACCCGGCGGGCAGCCCGGTCACTTGTCGCTGTCGGGCCGTATTGTCTCGAAATACCGCTTCACCAGGTCGCGCACGGGCGCCGCGATCGTCTCGCCGTGGACGGATTGCTCGGCCTGCCGACGGTACTTCGCGTAGAGGACGTCGTACGCCTCCGGTTTCGCTCCGCCAGCGCCGCCCGCCTCCCCCTCGTAGACATCGATGGAGCGGATCTTGGTCTTGCCGCCCTCCTGCAGGAGCGGGGCCACCTCGCGGGGGGTCGTCGTCACCGGCGTCCGTTCCGCCTCGCCCAGCGGCGGCTTCGCGGGAGGCTCGGTCCCGGGGCGGGGCTTCGCCCCGCCCGGAGGCGGGGACGCGGACGCGCCCCCGCCGGCGGGCTTGGCCTCCTCCCGCTCCCCGTCGCCCGGCGCCCGGCCGGTCCCGCACCCCGAACCGCCGCCCCGCGACAGGTCGTCGCTCACGAC
>CAYUME010000007.1:0-22764 GCA_964445475.1 uncultured Planctomycetia bacterium | reverse complement strand
AGGGCGTCTCTCCCTCCTCCCTGGCCGCCGGCGACGTCGACGGCGACGGGAAGCAGGATCTCCTGCTGGCCAAAAAGGCGTTCGCCCGCGCCTACCGCGTCACGGCCGCCCGGACGCTGGAGGTCGTCGACCAGTTCAACGCCCCCGATCCCGGCGCCGACCTGGCCGGGATCGCCTGCGCCGATTTTACCGGCGACGGACGCCCGGAGATGGCCCTGCTCGACGGGACCCGGGGCCGGCTCTGGATCTTCGGCCGGACGGAGCAGGGGCCCTGGCAGGTCCAGCGCGAGATCCGTCTCTCCTTCCCCCGCGCCCGCGGCCTCCAGACGGCCGACCTCAACGGCGACGGCCGGCCGGATCTGGTCGTCCTGGCCGAGGACCGCCTGGGTGTCCTCTTCGCCGGTGGCTCCGACTTTCTCCTGAAGCAGGTCGCCCAATACGAGCCGGAGCTCAAGGACGTGCGCCTCGACCTGCTGGAGCGGGGCGATCTCGACGGCGACGGCCGGCCGGACCTCGTGGTGACCGAGCTCCGGCAGCACCTCCTCGAGATCCTGACCGCCGCCCCCGGCGGGGAGGCCTTCGAGCGGGGAATGCGCTTCCGGATGTTCGAGGAGAAGACCCACGGCGCCACGGATCGCGGGGCCGGCCGCCAGCCCCGCGACATCCTGGTCGGCGACGTGACCGGCGACCGGAAGGACGACGTGATCCTTCTCGTTCACGACCGGCTCCTCGTCTACCCCCAGGAGTGACGTTCGCCCTGCCGGCGAACGACTCGTCCTCCTGCGCCCCCCGGCGAGGCGTTTCCGCCGCCGTGTGAAACCCCGGGCCCGGCGGCCCGTTAAGGAATCGACGCCCTTGGGAACGCCCGGCATGACCCCTCGCGGACGCCAGGCCTACGAGTCCTTCGTAAGGCAGTACGCCGGGCGTCTGCACGCGTACGCCGCCGGCTACCTGCAGGACGGGGCGGAGGCGGAGGACATCGTCCAGACCGCCTTCCTCAGGGCCTGGGAGCGCTGGGACACCCTCGACGGGGATCCTGCAGCCCCGGGCTGGATGTACGCGGTGGTGCGGAACGAGTCGATCGAGCGGCTGCGTTTCCGCCGGAAGGTCCAGGATCACGCCGGTCGCGTTGCCGCGCACCGTGTCGCGACCGCCGCCGCCGACCCCGGCGAGACCCGGATCGAGGACGAGGATCTCCGGCGCCGTCTGGGCCGCGTCCGCCGCGTCGTGGCCGGGCTCCGCGAGCCGTACCGCTCGGTGGTCCTGCTCCGGTTCGCCCAGAAGCTGTCCTACGCGGAGATCGCCGAGACCTTGCAGCAACCCCTGGGGACGGTGAAGACGCACCTCTGCCGCGCCGTCCGGCTCGTCCGCCGGGCCTGTGTGGGGCTCGAACAGGAGGTCGGGGACCATGATGGACTGCACTGACGTGCGGGACCGGCTCGAGGCCCATCTCCTCGAGGTCCTGGAGGCCGACGAGGCGCGCGCCTGCGAGGCCCACCTCGCCTTCTGCGATCCCTGCCGGGCGCGGCAGGCTGAGCTCGAGGACCTGCTCGGGCTTCTCGGCCGCCTGGCCGAGGCGGATCCCGCGCGCCCCGGACTCGAGGATCGGATCCTGGCCCGGACCGGCGGGCCGGCCCGGGCCCCCGGCCCGCTGTCCCGCCGGACCCGTGCCGGGTTGGCGGCCGCCGCAGCCGTCCTGATCGCCGCGGCCGGCTATCTGGCCGGTCTTCGCGGCGGGGGACCGGAGGACCCCCTTGCCGCCCGCCTCGACGCCCAGCAGCGGCTCCTCGAAGAGCTCCGCGAGGGCGTCGGCGCCCTGCAGGCGCGCGACGCGCTGCAGGCCCGTGCGGCCGACCGGCTCGTCCGCCTCGAGGAGCGTCTGGAACGGCACGAGAGCACCCTGGTCGACCTGCGCAATGCACGCCCGGACGGCACCCCGATCCTGGAGCGGAAGTGGCAGGACCAGGAGCGGCGGATCAAGGAGCTGGAGCAGCAGCTGGCCGACACGGTCGTCCAGATGGCTTCCCTCCGTGACCAGACGATCGACGCGTTCCTGAAGGTGGCCAGCGTGGTCTCGACCCCCCTGGTCCGCAACTGACCGGGGCCCGGGTCGACGGGTGGAGGAGCCGGGACATGGGCATCCGCGCGCGCGTCGTACCCGGGGATCGGGGACCCGCCTCGCTTCGCACCGGGATCCGCCCCCTCGCCCTGGCCGTCCTCCTGCTGCCTCCCGGCGCCGCGTTCGCCGATGTTCTGCATCTCGACACCGGCCAGACGATCCAGGGCGCGATCCTGAAGGAGACGGGCGAGGATCTCTTCGTGGACCTCGGGTTCACCGTGCTGGAGGTGCCGAAGCGGCACGTGGCCCGGCGGGAGGCGGGGGTGCCGGAGGCGGCGGAGGCGCCCGAGCAGGCCGAGTCGATCTACTTCACCCGGCCCGGCCAGCGCGGGCCGATCAAGCGGCACGCCGAGCAGTACGGCGACGCCGTCGTCCGCATCACCACGCCCGGGGGCCTCGGCTCGGGCTTCGTCATCAACGCCGCCGAGGGGTACGTCGTCACCAACCACCACGTGGTCGAGCGCGAGCAGAAGATCACGGTCAACTTCTTCCTGCGCCGGGGGGCGGAGGTCGAGAAGGTTTCCCGGGAGAAGGTCCGCCTCGTGGCCCTCAACCCCTACCTCGACGTGGCCCTCCTCAAGGTCGAGGACCTCGGGTCCCTGGCCCTGCCCCAGGTCCACCTCGCGCCGGAGGCGTCGGAGGTGCGGGTGGGCGACCCGGTCTTTGCCATCGGCAACCCGCTGGGCCTGGAACGGACCGTCTCCGAGGGGATCGTCAGCAAGCGGGACCGGGAGTTCGACGGCCTGCTCTACATCCAGACCACGGCCGCCATCAATCCCGGGAACAGCGGCGGGCCGCTCTTCAACGACCGGGGCGAGGTGATCGGGATCACGAACATGAAGTCGACCTTCGGCGAGGGGCTCGGCTTCGCCATCCCCGTCGCGTACCTCAAGCAGTTCCTGCGGAACCGGGAGGCGTTCGCCTACGACAAGGACAACCCGAACAGCGGGTTCCGCTACCTTCCGCCGCCGCGGAAGGGGACGTGACCGCCCGGAGCGGCGGGGCTCCCGGGCGGCGGGGTCCGCCGGAAAAGCGCGCGGAACCTGAAACCCCGGGCCGCCGAACCCGTGTTGGCTATGGCATCCCTTTTCATCCCGGGCTCCCTTTCGGGGCTCCTTTGGAGGAGTGGTCATGAGGACGCGAGCGTTCGGGGCCCTGGTGTCGGGGCTGTTGCTGGCGGCGGCCGTCCTGCCGGCGTCGGCGGCGCCCAAGGCAGCCTTCGACCGGATGGCGCCGGAATACACGACGGTCTACATCAGCGCCTGTAACATCGCGGACTACCTCACGCGGTTCGAGGCCTCCCCCCTCGGCGCGGCGTGGAACAGCGAGGAGATGAAGCCGTTCGTCTCCAAGCTCGGCGACGCCTTCGACGTCCTCTTCAAGGAGGCCGGCAAGACGCTGGGCTACTCGCTGAAGGACTACCGGGACCTCCTCCAGGGCGAGGCCGCCCTCCTGCTCGGCGATCCCGCGGCCATGCAGTTCAAGGCGGAACGCCCCGACCTGCCGCTCGCCCTCCTCATCGATGTCGGCTCCCGCAAGGAGAAGGCCCGGGAGTTCCTCCTGAAGAACCTCGAGCTGATCGACAAGGAAGGGAAGGTGAACATGCGGGAGGAGAAGTTCCGCGGCGCGGACCTCATCCTCCTCGAGAAGAAGGAGCCCAAGGCCGGCGACTTCAAGGCCCTCGTGTTGACCGTCGTCGACGACCTTCTCGCCATCAGCTTCTCCCAGGCGTTCCTCCAGGACATGCTGGCCAACCGCGAGGACGGGTCGGCCAAGCCGCTCAGCGAGCACCCCGACTACCGGGCGCTGCGCGGGCGGTTCGGCGCGTCGGCCGACTTCTTCGCCTACATCCACCTGGGGCGGTGGGTGGACAGCCTGCCCACGATCGTCAAGCAGTCCGGCGAGGCGAACGCGGAGACCCAGCTGGGCATGGTCCTCCAGGTGCTGGACACGCTCGGCATCGCCGGCCTCCGGTCGGTCGTGATCTCCGGGTCGCTCTCCGCCGAGGGGATGACCCAGACGGTCTTCGTGCAGACCGCGGGGGCGCCGAAGGGCCTGCTCAAGGTCCTGGCCATCGAGCCCCAGTCCCTCAGCTTCCCCACCCTGGTGCCCGAGGACGTCAGCCAGGCCACCGTCCTGCTCGTCGACTTCCAGGCCCTCTGGTCGGTCGTGGAGAGCGGCGTCCAGATGGCCCTGGCGATGGGCGGGGGCGGGGCGGGCGGACCGCCCGGCGGGGTCAACCCCCTCCAGGCCTTCGAGGAGCAGCTCGGCGTCAGCATCAAGCGCGACCTCTTCGGCTCCTTCGGCCGTCAGGTCGTCATGTACGAGCGCCTGCGGAAGCCCTACACCATCCAGAGCCAGGCCACGGCGTTCCTGATCGAGCTGCGCGACAAGGCCAAGTTCCAGGCCGCGTTCGAGAAGATCATCGCCCTCGTGCCTTTCCTCCAGAAGAAGGAGTACCTCGGCCGGGCGTTGTATGTCGTGGCCATGCCGGGGATGGACGCCGGCGGCGACCCGAACGCCCCCCAGCCACCCATGCCGGCCGTTGCCATCACCGACACCCACTTCGTCTTCGCCAACCAGAAGGAGCTGGCCGAGGAGGCGATCCGCCGTGTCGGCAAGGAGGTGACCTCCGTTTCCGACACGCCCGCCTTCAAGGCCCTCCAGGCCCGCTACCCCGCCAGCTCCACCCTCATCAGCTACGGGACGCCGGAGGGGTTCGACTACCTCTTCTACATGGCCAAGGAGCTCGCCAAGGGCGAGATCCCCGGCCTCCCGCCCGGCACGCTCAACCTCGACGACGCCGACCCCAACCAGCCGGGCGTGAAGTTCTTCAAGATCCTCCAGGATGCCTTCGGGCGCCTGCCCGACGCGAGCGTCTTCACCAAGCGCATCTCCGGCGGGATCGGGTGGGGCTTCGCCGACGAGAAGGGGATCGGGGTCACGTCCAAGTTCCTCTTCAAGACCGTCTCGACGCCCGACAAATAGCGGGGTGGCCGGCATACGACGACGGCCGCCGGGAGCGATCCCGGCGGCCGTTTTGCTTGGCGGGCAGGAGCCTCAAACGCCCGTCTTCAGTCCCGGGCGCGACATCCGGGAGGAAGCCTGGGCGGGATTGACGGGATTGGCAAGGGGGCGCGGAAATTATACATCGGCATCCAGCATCACGGGGAGAAGGGCAAGGGCAATCGACTTCCCTGCCCGCATCGGGCTTGACCACGGGCGGGCGGTGGCCGCCCCCCTCGGCGGGATCCGGCGACGATTTTCCGGGTGCGGCGGGAGGCGGGCGCGAGGGGGCCGACAGGGCCCCTGCCGCCTCCGGCGGCGGCGGATCCTGTCGGCGCTGCGCGCTCGACACTCAACGTCCCCCACCCGCCTCGATCCGGTACAGGTGCGTCTTCGTCCGCAGGATCAGCGCCTTCCCGGCGACCGCCGGCGAGGCCATGCAGCCGTCGTCCAGGCTGTTCGTGGCCAGGACTTCGAACGTGCGTCCCGCCTTCAGCACCGTCGTCTTCCCGTCCTCGCTGCAGCCGTACAGCCGCCCGCCCGCACAGACCGGTGAGGCCGAGAATTTTCCCCCGACCCGCTCCTGCCAGACCTCCTTCCCCGTCGCCGCCTCCACGCAGGACGCGACGCCGCCGTCGTTCACCCAGAAGAGCAGGCCGTCGACAAGGATCGGGGACGGCTTCTGCGGGACGCCCTTCCCGAGCGTCCACGCCGCCCGCCCGGCACCGGCCCCGGCCGCCGGCACGGCCATCAGGTCCGACCGGCCGAACCCGGTGGTGAAGAAGACCGTCCCGCCGCCGAAGACGGGCCGCGACGCCCCCGAGTAGCCGGGGTGGTCGAGCCGCCAGAGCTCCTTCCCCGTGCGGGGATCGTGGGCGTACGCCGCCTTCGCCCCGAGGTTGAACAGCACCGGCCGGCCGTCCACCTCGGAGACCAGCGGCGTCGAGTACGCCTTCCGGTAGTCCCCCTCGGCCTTCGGCTTCCCCTGCGCGTCCAGGTCGTTCCACGCTGCCGTCCGGTCGGTCTTCCATGCGGTCTTCCCCGTCTTCGCGTCGAGTGCGACCAGGTACTGGACGTCCACCCCGTCCATCGTCAGGATCAGGAGATCCTCGAATCGGACCGGCGAGGACCCCGGCCCGCGGTAGTGCCGGCAGGGCAGGTCGTGCCGCTGCCAGAGCACCTTGCCGGAGGCCGCGTCCAGGCAGGCCGTGCCGTAGCTTCCGAAGTGGACGAAGACGCGCCCGGGCTCCGCGACGGGCGAGGGGGAGGCGTAGCCGTTGACGGGGTTCCCGAGCGGCTCGGGGGCCTCGTTCTGGAAGAGCTTCAGCGTGTGGAGGACCTTGCCGGTCGCGGCGTCGACCCCGATCGCGAACATCTCGCGGCCGTCGGGCGTGGCCGTGGTCAGCCAGACCCGCCCCTCGGCGACGGCGGGCGTCGACCAGCCGCGGTGCGGGATCGCGGTCTTCCACGCCACGTTCTCGGTCTCGCTCCACCGGACCGGCGGGTCGGCCTCCGCCGGGGCGTGGCCGTCCCCCCGCGGGCCGCGGAACTCGGGCCAGTCGGCCGCGGGGGCTCCGGCTGCCGGGAGGGATGCCAGTGTGATCGTCGCCCAGGTCCAGCGTGTTCGGCGCATGATGTCTCCTCTTCGCTTCGCTCGTCTGCTGACCGGTTCCGGGCTGCCCTCCCACGGCGGCGGGCAACGAATCAGGACGATCCTCCCACCCAGACCGACACGATCCGGACGTCCGGCTCGACGAGACGCTCCAGCAGCCTGGTGACCGCCGCGCCCGCGGGCCTCCCGAAGGCCACCGCGTCCGCCGGAGCGCCCGGACGCAGCGTGCCGGCCCCGCGGCCCAGCCCGAGGACCGCCGCCCCGTGGACTGTCGCCATCCGCCACGCGGTCCGGGGTCGGATGCCGTGCCGGTCGACGATCTCCCGCATCTCCGCCCGCACGTCGAGGTCCCGGTTGCTCGCCAGGCTGTCTGTTCCCAGCGCGACCGGGACGCCCGTCCGCAGCAGCGCGCGCGCCGGGTGCGGCGGGTGCCGGAAGAAGGCGTGGCTGCGGGGGCAGAAGACGACCGGGACGCGGCGCCGCGCCAGCCGTTCCACGTCGGCGCGCGACAGGAAGTTTCCGTGGACCGCCACCAGGGGGGGGGCCAGGACGCCGAGCCGGTCGAGCCAGGCGGCCGGAGAGATGCCCGGCGGTGACGCGAACGGCAAGGGCCGGCCGGCGCCCCGGAGCAGATCCCGCAGCGGGCCCCTGCCGTCCCGGAAGAGCCGCGCCTCCTCGCGGCTCTCCGCCAGGTGCGTCTGGACCGGGCCGGGGCGGGTCAGCCGGCACAGGATGCGGTAGAGCGCGCCCGACACGGTGTACGGGGCGTGCGGCGCGAGCCCCAGCCGCATCCGCGTCGGCCGCCCCCGTCGCCGGGCCGCCTCCAGCGCTTCCGTGACGGCGCGCGTCAGCTCGACGACCGCCGCCGCGATCGCGGGCTCCGAGGCGTCCGGCTCGATCACCTCCAGGTGATGGACCGTGCGGAAGGGGTTGCCCAGCGCCTCCCGGGCGAGGAACCGCCGCCGGCAGACGTCGCCGACCGCCGTCGTTCCCGCCGCGCAGGCCAGGCGGACCCCGAGGCGGTACGAGCGGACGAAGTCGGCGCGGGACCATCCGCGCAGGAGGGCAAGCTGCGCGCGGATCCATCCGGCCAGGCCACGGGTCGGCCGGAGTCGCCCGCGGAGGGCGGAGAGCTCGAGGTGGGCGTGGGCGTTGACGAGGCCGGGCGCGAGGACGACGTCGCCGGCATCCCGGGCCGGTCCGCCGACGCGGCGCGCGACGGCTCGCGCCGGGCCCGAGGCGATCACGCGTCCGTCCCGGACCGCCACCGCGCCGTCCGCGACGACGCAGTCCGGGTCCAGGAGGACGAAGGGGGCGCGCAGGTGAAGGACGTCCGGTGCGGGGCGACGGGTCACGGGGGTGTCCACACGCGGGGCCTCTCGCCAGGACCGCCAAGGAGGGTCTCGTCGTTCTTGCGGGTCGGACACGTCCCGACCGGCGGTCCCGGGTGGATGGCCGCGCCGGTCCCGACGCTCACGAAGAGGCTTCCCCGCCGCCGGCCGACGTCTTCTTTCCCGTCGCGCCGTCCTGCGCCTTGACGCGCTGCGTCGCCCGGTTTCCCGCCGGAGCCGCCTTCGCCACGCCCCCGTCTTCCGCAAACGCCCGGGCCACCGTCTCCGCGCTGGCCGGCGCCGGCTGCGGGGGCAGTGTCTTCACCGTGGGCTTCGGACCGGCCGGCGGTGCGGTCCCCGCCGCCGTCTGGGACGTCGCGGGGCCCGGCGTCGGGGGGATCGTCTTGGGCCTCGGCCGGGGCGCCGCTTTCGGCGTCGCCGGGGTCGGCGCCTCCGCCGTCGCGGGAGCCGGTTCCGGCGGGGCCGTGCCGCCTTCCCCCGGCGCGGCCAGTTCCGGCGGGGCGGGCGCCGGCGGCTCGGGGGGCAACCCCGCCACCTCGCGCGCGAGGGCCATGTAGTCCGACGCGCCGTGGCTGTCCGGTGCGTACTCGAAGATCGTCTTCCCGTGGCTCGGCGCCTCGGCCAGGCGCACGTTCGCGCGGATCCGGGTCTTGAAGACCTTCTCCCCGAAGTGGCGCTCGATCTCCGACACGACCTCGCGGGCCAGGCCCTTCCGGGCGTCGTACAGGCAGGGGATGACGCCGGTCAGCTTCAGGGCCGGGTTCAGCCGCTTCTGCACCAGGCCGACCGTCCGGCTCAGCATCGCGATCCCCTGGAGCGCGAAGAACTCGCACTGCATCGGGATGAAGACCTCGTCGACGCAGGTCAGGGCGTTGATGTTGAGGAGCCCGAGGGAGGGCGGGCAGTCGACGATCAGGTAGTCCGCCGGGGGGAGGTCCTTGGCCGCCTCGCGCAGCACCGTCTCCCGCCCGATGGTCTGGGCCAGCTCCATCTCGACCCCGGCGAGATCGAGGCGGGAGGGGAGGAGGAGGAGGTTGGGGACGCGCTCGACGATGGCGTCGGAGGCCTTCGCGTCTCCGCGCAGCACCTCGTACACGGAGGTCTCGACCTCCTTCATCGTGAGGCCGAGGGCGAGGGTGGCGTTGGCCTGGGGGTCGACGTCGATGAGGAGGACGCGTTTGCCGAGCCGGGCCAGGCCCGCTCCCAGGTTGACCGCCGTCGTGGTCTTGCCCACGCCGCCCTTCTGGTTGACGAGCGCGATCTTTCTCACGATTTTCCGCTTCGCTCCGCACCGCGCCGCGAAAAAGGAACGCAATCCGCAGGATACCAACCCCGTCGCGGGCCTGTCCAGAGCGTTTCCGGCGTCAGGCGTTTCCCGCGCCCAGGCGGGAGCGGGCGAGCGCCAGCGCCTCCTCCCGGGTCGTGACCGTCCCCTCGAGCTGGGCGTCCTCGAGCTCGCGCAGCAGCGCCCCGAGGCGCGGGCCGGGCGTGAGCCCGAGCGCCATCAGGTCGTGGCCCGTCAGGATCGGCTTCGGGCGCAGCGCATCCGCCGGGAGCTCGCGCAGCTTGGCGACGCAGAAATCGTGATTCGACAGGTCCGCCCGCGACGCCAGGCGGTCCGCCTTGTGCATCGCCAGGAGGTCGGCGAAGAAGGGGTGGCCGAGAAGGCGCTTCAGCGTGCCCGTCCGCATCCGCTGGACGTCCTTGAAGACCATGTGCTTCTCGACCAGCCAGGTCACCCGCTCCTTCTCGTCGTTCGAGAGCTTGAGCCGGTCGCAGACGGCGCGGGCCTCCGCCGCCCCCTCGCGGTCGTGCTCGTTGAACCGGATCCGGTCGGTGACCGTCAGTGTCCCCGGCTTGCCGATGTCGTGGAGGAGGGTGGCCAGCGCCAGCTCCCAGGTCGGCCGCTCGAGGTGGCGGAGACAGAGCGCCGTGTGCGTGAAGACGTCCCCTTCCGGGTGGAACTCGGGCGGCTGGGGGACGCCGGCCAGCGCCGCGACCTCCGGGAGGATCACGGCGAGCAGGCCGAGGTCGCGCAGGAGCGCCAGGCCTGTCTCCCGCCCCGGGGCGACGAGGATTCGCTTCAGCTCCTCGCGGATCCGCTCGGCGCTCACCGGCGCGATCGCGGGCGCCGCCGCCCGCACCGCCGCCGCCGTCGTCGGGTCGATCGCGAGCCCGAGCTCGCAGGCGAATCGGACCGCCCGCAGCATCCGCAGCCGGTCCTCCCCGAACCGCGCGGCGGGGTCTCCGATCGTCCGGAGGACCTTCGCCGCCAGATCCGCCCGCCCTCCGACGAGGTCGATCACCCGGTCCGTCTCCGGGTCCCACATCATCCCGTTGATCGTGAAGTCCCGCCGCCGGACGTCGGTCTCGAGGTCGGAGAAGGTGACGGCGTCGGGGTGCCGCCCGTCCGAGTAGGCCCCCTCGGCCCGGTAGGTGGTGACCTCGACGCGCGCCTCGTCGCCGATCACGACGATGACGCCGAAGGCCTTGCCGACGGCGACGTGGCGGGGGAAGAGCGACTGGACCGCCCCGGGGCGGGCGTTCGTGGCGATGTCGTAGTCCTTCGGCGGGACGCCCCGCAGCCGGTCGCGCACGCACCCGCCGGCGAAATAGGCCTCGAAGCCGTTCCGGCGCAGCCGGTCGAGGGTGCGGAGGGCCAGGTCGAAGGCCGGATCGGGCATCGGGGGATTATAGGGTCCGCGGGGCGGTTTTTAAATCCCGAAACGCGGGGTACGACAGCAGGCCGCCAAGGCATGGTGCCCAGCTGTCGTGTGCCTGGCGTTCCTCTGGGGGACAGGGCGTTTTGGCGGCCCTTGCGGGCCCCGGTTTGAGGGGGGGCGCGTCTTCGCTTTGACTCGCCGGTCGCCGATCGTGTATCATTTATGCGGCCCGTGATATCCTGTTTTTCGCTCCCGCACGAAGCGACGCCTCATGCTGCGACTGGTCCGTCTCGCCACCGTCCTCGCGATTGTCGCCTTCTGGCTTCACAGCATGCACGAGGCGCTGCGGCTCGAGATCGCCTCGACCCCCCGCGACGTCCGCGTCGGCCGCGCCTCCTACGAGATCCTGCTCGCCCGGGCCCTGCAGCGCGATCCCGTGCAGTACCTGGGCATCTACCAGGGCGACCGGCGCGTGGGACATTCCCGCACGGAGGTGCGACCGGTCAACACGCGCTACCTGCTTCGCAACCAGACCGCCTTCGCCCCCCGGTTGCTGACGGTCTCCCTCCCGACCGAGGCCGAGTCCGAGGTCCTGATCGGGCCGGATTTCCTGATCGAGCGGTTCACCTGCAACGTCAACATGGCGGGCAACAGCTTCGTGGCCAAGTTCGAGGGCGAGGTGGAGGGGAACGACCTCCGGGTGACGGCCTGGCTCCCGATGGCCCCGGAGCCCCGGACGTACCGCTTCTCGCGGGAGCTGACGCTCTTCAACGGGATTTCCCCCTTCGTCGGCGTGCCCCGCCTCGAGGTGGGCGAGGAGTGGACGATCCAGGGGCTCGACGTCTCCTCCTTCGGGGAAGGGAGCCTGGGGCCCGACGCCTTCCGTCCCCGGATCCTGACCGCGCGGGTCCTGCGCCGGGAGACGATCACGTGGGAGCGGAAGCCGGTGGAGGTCTGGGTGACCGGTCTGGTCGAGGACCCCGCCGATCCCTTCAAGCGCCGCGCCCTGGCCTGGATCGATGCCGACGGGCGGGTCCTGGTCGAGGAGCACCGCGTGCTGGGCTGGACGTTCACCTTCCGGCGGGAGACGCCGCCGGACACGCCGGAGTGGGCCCCGTGGCATTGAGGCGCGGAGGGCGGCCTCCCCGCCCCGCGCGCACCTGGAAGCCCGCATGATCCAGCTCGACCACGTGACGAAGCGGTTCGGCGACACGGTCGCCGTGAGCGATCTCTCCCTCGAGATCCGCCCGGGGGAGCTCGTCGCCATGCTGGGGCGGAATGGCGCGGGGAAGACGACCACGATCAAGCTGATCGCGGGGCTCCTCCGGCCGTCCGCCGGCTCCGTGTCGGTCTGCGGCTTCGACGTCCACCGGCATCCCTTCGAGGCCAAGGCCCGTCTGGCCTACGTTCCCGACCAGCCCTTTCTCTACGACAAGCTGACCGCCCGCGAGTTTCTCCGCTTCATCGCCGACATGTACCGCCTCGAGGCGGGGGCGCGCGACCGCCGCATCGACGACCTCGTCCGCCTCTTCGAGATGGGGGAGTACCTGGACGGGTTGGCGGAGTCCTACTCCCACGGGATGAAGCAGCGGGTCGTCCTCGCCGCGGCGCTGCTCCACCGCCCGGACGTCCTGGTGGTGGACGAGCCGCTCGTCGGTCTCGACCCGCAGAACGCCCGGCTCGTGAAGCGGATCTTCCGGGAGGAGGCGATGCGGGGGACGTCGATCCTCATGTCCACCCACACCCTGTCGGTGGCCGAGGAGGTCGCCGACCGGATCGGGATCCTGCACGAGGGGCGGTTGGTGGCGGCGGGGACGATGGCCGAGCTGCGGGCGCGGAGCCGGTCCGACGGACGGCTGGAGGATCTCTTCTTCAGGATTCTCGAGGGGGTCGGGCCGGAGGGGGCCGCGCCCGCGCCCTGATGGCCCCCGACCCGCCCGTCCGCGGTCGGGCGGGCCGGGGACCATGAGCGACCTCGGCCTCCTGCTGACGACGAAGGGGCGCGCCCTGCGGAACCGGCTCCGCCTGTTCCGGACGCAGTCCCGCCTCAAGATGGCCGTCATCCTGTTCTTCGGGACGACGGTGTGGATCGGACTCTACCTGCTCTTCCGGCGCAGCTTCTTCTTCCTCACCCTCCACAGCGGCGGGTCGGATCTCGCGCGCTTCCTGATGCAGAACATGCTGGCCCTCTTCTTCTTCGCCTTGACGGTCATGCTCGTCTTCAGCAACGGGATCATCCTCTTCGGGGGGCTCTTCCGGTCCCGCGAGACGGCCTTCCTGGTCGCCCTCCCCGTCCGTCCGGTCTCGCTCGTCCTGTACCGGCTGTTCGAGTCGGTCGGATTCAGCTCGTGGGCCTTCCTCTTCCTCGTCTCGCCCCTGCTTGTCGCCTATGCGGGGGACCAGGGCCTGGGGGGGTCGTTCTACCCGCAGGCCCTCGCCTTCCTGCTCGTCTTCCTCTTCATCCCGGCGTCCCTCGGGGCCCTGGTGACGATGGGGCTGGTCGCCGGATTCCCCCGGTCGCGCCGCGCGGTGCTGATCGCCCTCGCCGGCGTCGTCCTCGTCGCCATGGCCTGGCTCGTCGCGGACCTGCTCGAGCTGCGCCAGCGGATGGGGCCCGGGCAGGAGCCGAGCGCCTACCTGCTCTTCGAGAAGGTCCGGTTCCTGCTCCACCCGATGATGCCCAGCTACTGGGTCTCGGAGGGGATCACGAACCTCGGGGGGGGGGGGACGCGGGACGGTCCGCGCTCTTCTTCCGCCTGACGCTCTCCAACGCGCTCTTCCTGCTGCTGCTCGTCGCGATCGCGGCGAGGGGCCTCTACTTCCGCGGCTGGTGGGCCGGCCCGGGCTATCGCGCCTCCCGCCGCCTCCGCGAGGGGGTCGTCTGGCGCCGGGTGCTGCCCGCCCTCCTCGCCCCCCTCGGCAGCCGGGTCCGCCCGCTCGTCGTCAAGGACATCAAGACCTTCTTTCGCGACCCCGTCCAGTGGTCCCAGTTTCTCATCTTCTTCGGCCTGCTCGCCATCTACTTCGCCAACCTGCGCACGTTCCAGTACCACCACCGGATGGCGTTCTGGAAGAACATCATCGCCCAGCTCAACCTCGCGGCGACGTGCCTGACGCTCTCCACCTTCACCAGCCGGTTCGTCTTTCCCCAGTTGAGCCTGGAGGGGAGGCGGTTCTGGATCCTCGGCCTCGTCCCCATGCCGCGCTGGCAGATCCTGGCGGGAAAGCTCTGCTTCTCCGCGGCGGGGGCCCTCGCCGTCAGCCTCAGCCTCGTCATCCTCTCGAACGGGATGCTGGAGGTGCCGCGCCGCGTCGTCGCCCTCCAGCTCGTCAGCATCGCCGGCATCAGCCTCGGCCTCTCCGGGATGGCCGTGGGGCTCGGCGCCCTCTATCCGGATTTCCAGGAGGACAACCCGTCGAAGATCGTCTCGGGGTTCGGGGGGACGCTCAACCTGGTGCTGAGCCTGCTGCTGGTGGGCGGCGTGCTGCTGCTGCAGGGGACGCCGTGCACGCTCTACATGACGGGGCGCCTGACGGCGGAGGCGTTCGTGCCGGCCGCCGCCCTGGCGGGCGGGGGGATCCTGCTGCTCTGCGGGCTCGCCGCGGTCCTTCCGCTCTGGCTCGGGCTTCGCGCCTTTGAGCGGCTTGAGGTGTGAGAGGCGACCGGCGGCGCGGCGGTCGCCAGGCGAGCCGCGACGGGGAGACGCGAACCGCTCCCTGTGCGACGGGCGTCAGGCGTTCAGGCGCCGGAGGATCTCGGCGATCTTCGCCTCCGACTCCTCCTGGCGGAGCTGGCAGGTCCCCGCCCCCTCGTGCCCGCCGCCGCCGTACTCGCGACAGAGCATCCCGACGTTCAGCGGGCAGGCCCGGTTGAAGATGCTCTTCCCGACGGCGACGTTGACCGTCTGTCCCCCCTTCCCCATGTGGATCCGGGCCTCGACCGTGCCCTGCGGGAAGAGGGTGTAGACGAGGAACCGGTTGCCGACGGGCGCGCCCCGCACGCTGCGGAAGTCCGTCACGATCACCCGGCCCTCGAGCCGCGCGTGCTCCTGCAGGGTCTTCTTGAAGGCCTCGCGCTCCTCGTGGACCCGCTCGCAGCGCTTCTTCACCTCGGGGTGCACGAGCACCTTCACGAGGGGGACCTCCTTGACGTATTCGACCAGCCAGCGGAAGTATTTCTGGAACTCGGGGCCGAAGCCCGTCCGCGGGTCGAGCGTGTAGCCGAGGAGGATCCACCCCTTCGGATCCGTCACGTCCTCCGGCTTCAACTGCGCCGAGTCGAGGCGGTCCGTCTCCTCGAGCATCACCTGGTAGGCCTTGAACGCCGGGCTCTGGTAGTGGTCGTGGATGAGCCGCGCCGTGGAGGGGGCGGCTCCGTACCGCCCCTTGAAGCCCGTCACCGTCTTCGCCTGCTCGTCCTGGGAGATGTGGTGGTCGAACCACATCCCGCAACCGGGGACGTGGGGCAGGTTCACGATGATGTCGTCCGCCGTGACGGGCACGAGCCCGTCCTGCACGTCCTTCGGGTGCGCGAACTTGATCTCCCGGATCTGCTCCACGAGCGACAGCAGCACGCAGCTCGTCAGGCCGTCCAGGTCGCCGCGGGTGAGAACGTGCATGGGGATCTCCGCGATGAGGGGGACTCGGGATCCATCACACGATGCATGACATATGAATAACGCGTGTGTGCCGTCCTGTCAAGCAAGCCCGTGCCGCGTGCGGGACCCGGGAGGGAGGGCGCTTGCCCGGCGGCGGCACCTCAGCCTTCGAAGGGGTCCGTGCCCTGGTAGAGGCTCCCGTTCCGGTGGGTCACCAGGAGGGCCGCGATGACGTCCGCGCCGAAGTGCGCCTCGCCGTTCCGGCCCAGGTCGACCAGGACCTCCTTGACGGGGAGGCCGTTGCCGCCGGCGCCCCCGTACGAGCACATCAGGTCGAACGTGTTGGCGACGATGAGGATGCGGGCCGGCAGGGGGATCGCTTCCTCGCCCTTCACCCCCTGGGGGTACCCCGTCCCGTCGAGCCGCTCGTGGTGGAGCCGGATGGGGGGGAGGAGGTCCTCGAAGCCGGGGATGGCGCCGACGATCTTTTCGCCGGCCCGGACGTGCTCGCCGCGCCAGGCGTCACGGTCCTGTCCCGGGGCGGGCTCGGGGGGGACGGCGAGCTTGCCGACGTCGTGCAGGAGGGCGGCCAGCTGGAGGCGCTGGATGGCGGACCGGCGGAGACCCAGCTGGGCGGCGACGGCCGCGGCGTACTGGGCGACGCGCCCGGCATGCCCCTCCCGCTCCGGCATCTTCATCTCGGCCGCCGTCACGAGCCCCTTCACCAGGCCGTGGGTGGCGCGGCGGGCCCGCTCCGCGGACTGGAATGCGGCCGCGGCCATCCCGAGCTGGATGGCCGCCGCGGTCGCCAGCTCGAGCTCCGGCAGGCCGAGCCCCCGGTCCGACTGCTCGCGGTGGAGGTAGAGCAGCCCCGCCGCGCGCCCCTCGATCTGGATCGGCGCGGCGACCACGCTGTGGATCCGCCGGAGCACCACGCTCTCGTGGAGGGCGAAGCGGTCGTCCGCCGTGGCGTCCGAGGTCAGGACCGAGCGGCCGGACTGCATCACCTCGCGGACGATCGCCCGGCTCACCTTGCGCTCCCCCGGCGGCCCCTCGTGGAAGACGCATCGCGGCGCGAGCTTGCCCGACGTCTTGTCGAGGAAGAAGATGTATCCGCGGTCGGCCTCGACCATCTGCCCGATCTGCTCGAGGGCGAGGGCGTAGACGGTGTCGGGGTCCTTCTCGGTCGCGGCGAGGCGGGCGATCTCGTAGAGGATCTCGAGGTGGCGGGCCACGACCTCCCGGCCCAGGGACGGCGCCGGGCCGGCCGCCTTGCGGTCGAGCCGGATCTCCACCGTGGTCGAGCCGACGGCCTCCCCGTCGGGTCCCGCGAACTCGACTTCGGCGGCGGGCGGCGGGGCCGGTGGGGCGGCGCGGTCCTCGAAGAGCAGCTGGGTCGAGCCGATCCGGACCACGTCCCCTGCGCGCAGCAGCTCCTCCTTCACCCGCTGGTCGTTGACGAAGGTGCCGTTCGTGGAGCCGAGGTCGCGGATGAAGCACATCTCGCCGGCGCGGTAGATCTCGGCATGCTGGCGGGAGACGCCCTGGTCGAGGACCTGGACGGTCTCGGTGGGGTCGCGGCCGATGGTGATGACGGCGTCGCGCAGCTCGAAGGTCTTCCCCTTGAGGGGGCCGTTCTTGACCCAGACGCTCGGCATCCGCGCCTCTCCTCCTCGCCCCGCTCGGCGTGCTGCCGCCAGTATAGCGGATAGGCCGGGGCCCATCAACGCGGAGCCCCGTCGTCGTCGAGCCGAAACCCGGAGGCGTTTGTCCCGTTTCCTCCGTGTCGTCTCTGCGTCTCCGTGTTGTGCGGCCCCTGGGGGAGCGCGCTACTCGTAGCGGATCGCCTCGACGGGGTCCAGCCGGGCCGCCTTCCAGGCCGGGTAGGCGCTGAAGAGGAGGCTCACGACCAGCGTCGCCCCCACGACCACGGCCAGGGTCGGGTAGCTCACCTCCGCAGGCAGGGTGTCCAAATAGTAGACGTCCGGGGGGAAGAGCTGGAAGCCCGTCCCGCGGGCGATGGCGTCCAGGATCCGGTTGCGCCCGTAGACGGTCAGCAGCCCGGCCCCGGCGCCGAGCACGGAGCCGAGGGCGCCGATCAGGCAGCCGTTCAGCAGGAAGAGGCCGCAGGTCCCGCCCGGCGTCGCCCCGATCGCCCGCAGGATCCCGATGTCCCGCGTCTTGATGTCCACCAGCAGCGTCAGGATCGCGACGATGTTGAAGCCGGCGACGATGACGACCAGGAAGAGGACCAGCGTCATGGCGACCTTCTCGACGCGGACCGCCTGGAGCAGGACCTGCTTGTCCGGATCCTCCTCCCAGGTCCGCACGACGAGACCCCGGGTCTCCACGCGGAGGCCCTCGGCGGACGCGAGGGCCTCGCGGACGGCCCGCTTCGCCTCCGCGGCCCGGCCGATGTCGTCCAGGCGGACGACGAGGTGCGTCACGGCGCCGCCGATCCGGAGGAGATCCTGGGCGGCCGCGATCGGCATGTAGATCAGGCCGCTGTCGTACTCGACCATGCGCGTCTTGAATCGCCCGGTGACGGTGAAGGGCTGCTGGTACTTGGCGAAGGGGACCGTTCCGCCGGGCGTGGGCTTGAAGGTGAGCAGCTCCACGGTCATGCCCGGCGCGAACCAGCGCCGGGAGAGGAGCTCGGAGCCGACCAGGATGCCCGGGTGGGGGGCGGGCGCCCCGTCGAGGCGGAAGTCGGCGGTCGACCCGTCGAGGAGGTAGCTCCCGAGGTCGGTCGCGCCCGTCGCGTCCGTCCGGCCGATCTCGCGGGCGGGATCGATCCCGATGAACTGGGCCCCCTCGCGATACAGGTAGCCGGAGACGTACACGTTGCAGACCCCCTCCACGTGGGGGGCGGCCGCGACGACGTGGGGCACGCGGCGCACGACGGCGAGGAGCGCCTCGGGCTGCCCGATGAACCCGGCCGACCGCGCGATGACCAGGTGCGACGCGATCCCCCGGATGCGCCCCTGCAGGTCCCGCGCGAACCCGTTCATCACCGAGGTGACGACGATCAGGGCCCAGATGCCGAGCACCACCCCGACGACGGAGAAGAGGACGATCATCCGCTGCTGCAGGTAGCGGACGATCACGAGGCTGCGGTACATCCCGAGGGCGACCGTCAGCCGCGCCAGCGGCTCCAACAGGACCGCGGAGACGACGCGCAGGGCGAACCGGAGGGGGATCAGGAGAAGGCGGAGCGGCCAGAGCGCCGCGCGGAACGGGGCGGTGAGGATCCGGTCCATGGCGCGTCCCCGACGTCGTCCGACACCCACGGGAGGCCGGACGCCCCGCCGATCCCGGCGGGGGACACCGTCCGGGCCCGCGGTCACGCGATCCGCCCGTCCACGAGGTGGATGACGCGGTCCGCCCGGCGGGCCACCCCCTCGTCGTGCGTCACGATCACGAACGTCCGCCCCTCCTCCCGGTGGAGGGAGGCGAGGACTTCCTGGATCTGCAGGCTCGTCGCCTGGTCGAGGTTGCCCGTCGGCTCGTCGCAGAGGACGACGTCGGGCTCGCTGACGAGGGCGCGGGCGATGGCGACGCGCTGGCGCTCGCCGCCCGAGAGCTGGGCGGGGCGGTGGTGCAGGCGGCCGCCGAGGCCGAAGCGCGTCAGGAGGGCGCGGGCGCGCTCGCGGGCCGCCGCCCCCTTGCCCAGCCACGCCCCCACGCCGTGACGGATCATCAGCGGCATCAGGGTGTTCTCCAGCGCCGTCAGGTCCGGCAGCAGGTGGTAGAACTGGAAGACGAAGCCGAAGTGGCGGTTCCGGACCTCGGCCAGGCGCGCGTCGGCCAGCGACGCCGCGCGGAAGTCCCGGTAGAGCACCTCCCCCCCGGTCGGCCGGTCCAGGAACCCCAGGCAGTGCAGCAGCGTGCTCTTCCCCGCGCCGGAGGGGCCCACGATGGCGAGCGACTCCCCCCGCCGGACCTCGACATCCACCCCCTTCAGCACCCGGAGCGTGGAGTCCCCCGAGCGGAACTCCTTCACGAGCTGCCGGGCGCGGATCACGACCTCCGGGTCTTGACGCTCACTCATGCCGGATCGCCTCGACGGGGTCCAGGCGCGACGCCTTCCAGGCGGGATAGACGCTGAAGAACAGGCTCATGACGACCGCGGCGGCGACCGCCAGGACGACGGTTCCCGGGCTCACCTCGGCGGGGACGCTGTCGAGGTAGTAGACCTCCGGGGGGAAGAGGCGGAATCCCGTCAGGTGGTGGACGGCCTTCTCGATCGGGTCGAGCCCGTAGGCGAAGGCCACGCCGAGCCCGACGCCGAGGAGGGATCCGACCGCCGAGATGAAGACCCCGTTCAGGAGGTAGAGGCCGCTGACGCCCCCCGAGGTCGCGCCGAGCGACCGCAGGATCCCGATGTCCCGCGTCTTCATGTCCACGATCAGCGTGAAGATGGCGATGATGCTGAAGCCGGCGACGATGACGATCGTGAAGAGGATCACCCACTGGATGTTCTTCTCGATGCCGACGGCCTGGAGGAGGATGCGCTTGCCGGGGACCTGCTCCCAGGTCAGGACGTTGAGGCCGCGCGTCTCCTCGGCGAGGCCCTCCGCGGAGGCGAAGGCCTCCCGGATCGCGCGGACCGCCTCCGGCGCCCGGCGGTAGTCGTCGAGCCGCACGGCGATCTGCGTCACCGTGTCGCCCAGCCGCAGGAAGTCCTGCGCCGCGCGGAGGGGGACGTAGGTCATCCCACGGTCGAACTCGTTCATCCGCGTCCGGAACCGCCCGACGACGGTGAACTTCTGGGTCGTGTAGTCGAAGTCGGACGAGTGGGCGCCGGGCTTGGGCAGGATCGTGGCCAGCGTGAGCGTCTCCCCCGGCTCGCCGGGGGGCTTGCCCAGCACCTCCGCCCCGACCAGGATCCCCGGGTGCGAGGCGCCGTCGCGGGGGGGCGCGGGCAGGCCGGCCCCCGGCTCCAGGTAGCGGCCCAGCTCGCTGACGCCGGGCGTCCCCGCGCCCCCGACCTCCCGCGCCGGGTCGATCCCGATCACCTGGATCCCCCGAGGCTGGATCGCGCCGCGGCGGTTGACGTAGGCGAGCCCCTCGGCGTGCGGGGCGGCGGCCGTGACGTGGGGGACCTTCCGGACGAGCGCGATCACCTCCTCGTACCGGCCGATCCCGCCCGACGGGCGCTGGATGACGACGTGGCTGGTGACCCCGCGGATCCGCTCCCGCAGCTCCCGCGAGAAGCCGTCGAAGAGCGACGTGACCACGATCAGCACCGCGATGCCGACGACGATGCCCGCCACGGAAAACAGGAAGATCTTCCGGCTGCGGAGGTAGCGGATGCAGAGGAGGAGCTTGTACATGGCAGACCTCTCGGTCCCGCGGCGCGCGGCCCGTCGGGATGCACCGGGGCGGGCGCGTCAGGGGTCCTGGCGGTGGCGCATCTGGGGGAAGAGGATCACCTCGCGGATCGACTCCTGCCCCGTCAGCAGCATCACCAGCCGGTCGATCCCGATCCCCAGCCCGCCCGCCGGCGGCATGCCGTGCTCGAGGGCGGTCACGAAGTCCTCGTCGATCGCCCCCGCCTTCACGACCTCCTCGCCCCCTCCGGCCGCCTGCGCCACGAGCCGCGTCCGCTGCTCGAGCGGGTCGTTCAGCTCCGTGTAGGCGTTGCTGATCTCCATCCCGGCCAGGAAGGCCTCGAACCGGTCGGCGATCCCCGGCCGCCCCGGCAGCTCCCGGCAGAGCGGCGTCATCTCGATCGGCTGGTTGCAGACGAAGGTCGCGCTCTGCAGGTGCGGCTCGACGTACTCCCCGAAGACCTTGTCGAGCAGGTCGACCCGGTGCATCTTCCCCGGCTCGATCCCCTTCGCCTTCAGCCGCGCCCGCAGCGCGTCGTCGTCCCCCGGGTCCACGCCGGCGTGCTCCTTCAGGAGGTCGAGGTACTCGCGGCGCGGCCACGGCGGCGTCACGTCGAGCTCCCGCTCCCCGAGCCTCAGCCGGGTGCCGCCCGCGACCTCGCGGGCGAGGGACGCGACCAGCGTCTCCACCAGATCCAGCATCGTCCGGAGGTCGCCCCCGGCGTGGTAGAGCTCCAGCAGCGTGAACTCGGGGTTGTGGTGCGTGTCCACCCCCTCGTTGCGGAAGACCCGCCCGATCTCGTAGACCCGCTCGATCCCGCCGACGAGGAGCTTCTTGAGCGGGATCTCGAGGGCGATCCGCAGGTAGAGGTCCATGTCCAGCGCGTTGTGGTGCGTCACGAACGGCCGCGCCGCCGCCCCCCCGGGGATCGGCTGCAGCACCGGCGTCTCGACCTCCACGTACCCCCGCCCGTCGAGGAACCGGCGGATCGACGACACGATCCGGCTCCGCGCCAGGAACGTCTTCTTCACGTCCGGGTTCGCGATCAGGTCGAGGTAGCGCTGCCGGTAGCGGACCTCCGGGTCCTTCAGGCCGTGCCACTTCTCGGGGAGCGGCAGGAGCGACTTGCAGAGGAGCGTCAGCTCCTTCACCTCGATCGTGACCTCGCCCGTCCGCGTCTTGAAGAGGGGCCCCTTCACGCCGACCAGGTCGCCGAAGTCGAGCAGCTTGAAGAGCGCGAAGGCCTTCTCGTCGAGCAGGTCCTTCTTGAAGTAGACCTGGATCTTGCCGGTGGCGTCGCGCAGGTCGGCGAAGGCCGCCTTGCCGTGGCCGCGGATGATCGTCAGCCGCCCCGCTGCGCAGGCCTCCGCCTGGTGGTCCGTCTCCGGCGTCCAGAGGTCGAGGAGCTCCTGGACGGGCCGGGCGCCGTCGTAGCGGCTTCCAAAGGGCTCCACGCCGAGGGCGCGGAGGGCGTCGAGCTTCCTGATGCGCAGGTCGCGTTCGGAGTCGGCCACGGTAAATTTTTGCTCCGCATGAGGTTACGGCGAATGGAGGGTAGAGATTATCACCGCATCCGCCTCAATTCAAGGCATAGCGGGAACGGCGTGGCCGGGACCCCCGTGATAACCGTCAACAATTCGCGGGATCTGTGATACGCTGGGGAAGCGGCCTGCTTCGTCGAGACGCGACCATGCGACCCTACGCCTTCCGGCCCCGGGAACATCTGAAGCGCCGCCGGGACTTCGAGCGGGTCACCCGGGAGGGGCGCAGTCTCGGCGACGGGCTCTTCCGGGTGCGCGCGGCCCCGAACGGCCTCCCCCACGGACGGCTCGGGATCATCGTCAGCAAGCGGATGTCGAGGCTCTCCCCCGAGCGGAACCGCATGAAGCGGCTGATCCGCGAGGCGTGGCGCCTCAACAAGGCGGTCTTCCCGCCAGGGGTCGACTGGCTGGTCATCCCGAAGGGGAACCTCGCGCGGAAGACGCTCCGGGAGATCGAGGCGAGCCTGGTGGGGCTGGCGAGGCGGTACGGCGGCGGAGCGCGCCCCTGAGGAGGCTGTCGCCCGGGCATGAACCCCGTC
>CAYUME010000006.1:19666-23746 GCA_964445475.1 uncultured Planctomycetia bacterium | reverse complement strand
CGCGTCCACCTGGGCGACTCGAATGAACTCGGCGGCGAGGTTGAGCTTGCGGCGCTCCTCACCGTCCTTCACGGCCAGGAGGAAATGCGCGCGGGTCAGGTCCTTGAGGTTGAGGTTCGCGTCGCGATCGATGGCGATCCGGTTCAATTCCGTCTCCACCTCCTCGAGGCGGCGCAGCCTCGCCTCCCGGCGCCGCGCAAGTTCCCGGTCGTCCCAGGCCGCCATCACGTCCACGCTGCGCACCAGCCCCGCGTCGAACGCCATCGTCCCCTCCAGGCCTCCCTCCTCCCAGCGGAGGTCGATCGTGATCCGGTCGGGGCTCACGGCGCGGACGATGCCGTGAAAGGGCGACTTCGAGCGGAGAACGACACGGACGCGGTCGCCGCGCTGCAGGCCCTCGAACGGCCCCTGGGCCTCCTCCGGCGGTGCGGCCCCGGCCAGGTGCGACAGGGCAAAGCCCGCCACGAGCGCCATGAGCGCAGGGGATCGTACCGGCATGGACGTCCTCCTCCTTGGACGGTCAACGCGGATGCCCCACCATATCCGCCTTGCGCTCACGCGTCAAGGGACCCATTTTTTTCTGGCACTGCCGCGCGGGGTACGTATATAAGGTTCCCGCGGCCGGAGCCCGGTCGGCGCAACCGGAGGCCTCCCCGCGGCCCCCCCTCTCAAGGAGATGGACGCATGGCACGCACCCCCGTCGTGGTCGGCAACTGGAAGATGTACGGATCCCTGAGGGAGACCGCGACCCTCGTGAACGGCATCAGGCGGGAGTGCGGCGAGGCGGAGGGCGTCGAGGTCGGCATCTGCCCCCCCTTCCCCTACCTGGCGGACGCCCACGACCTCCTCGAGAACACGTCCATCCGTCTCGGGGGGCAGAACTGCCACGCGGAGCCGAAAGGCGCCTTCACCGGCGAGGTCTCGGCCGCGATGCTCCGCGACGTCGGCTGCACGTACGTCATCCTCGGCCACTCCGAGCGCCGCCACGGGCTGGGCGAAACCGACGCGGTCGTCAACAAGAAGATCCGCGCGGCGCTGGCGGCGGGCCTGACCCCCATCGTCTGCATCGGCGAGCTTCTCGCCGAACGCGAAGCCGGCCAGACGCTGAGCGTCGTGGAGCGGCAGATCCAGGGCAGCCTGCAGGGGCTCCCCCCGGACGACGTCGCCCGGCTCATCATCGCCTACGAGCCGGTCTGGGCGATCGGGACCGGCAAGACCGCGACCCCCGCCCAGGCCCAGGAGGTCCATGCCGCCGTCCGCGGCCTGATCGAGAAGGTGGCCGGCCGGCCCGTGGCCCAGGGCATCCGCATCCAATACGGCGGGAGCGTGAAGGCGGACAACGTCGACGAGCTGATGGCACAGCCGGATCTCGACGGGGCGCTGGTCGGCGGCGCCAGCCTCGACGCGGCAAGCTTCAACCGGATCGTGCGGTTCAAGCCCCGCTGAGCGCCCCGGGCTGAAGCGCGGGGCGGCCTCCGCCGCCCCGTCCGGCCGACCCGCGCCGAAAGGCCCTGATTTGGGGTTGCCTTGACCCGCATCGCCTGCTAGGATGCGTGGTTTCCAGTCGGGAGATCCGGACATCATGGGCATTTTGCACGTCCTCTTCACACTCGTTTTCCTCGCGGTCTGCGTCCTCATGGTCATGATCGTGCTGCTCCAGCCTTCGCAAGGCGAAGGGCTCGGCAGCGCGTTCGGGGGCGGGATCAGCGAGTCGTTCTTCGGGACGCGCGCGATGAACTGGCTGGCTCGCGCCACCATCGTCCTGGTCCTGGTCTACCTCGCCCTGGCTGTCGGCCTGAACAAGCTGCCCCGACCCGCGGACGACGGGTCGCAGATGCCGGCTTCCGTGATGCCGGAACCCGAATCCGAGTCGAAACCGGCCGAGGCCGCGCCGGGTGCAGGAACGGAGACGAAGCCGGCTGACGCCGCGCCGCCTGCGGAGACCGGGACGAAGCCGGCCGAGACCGTGCCGCCCGCAGGGACCGGAACCAAGCCGGCGGAGGCTGCGCCAGCGCCGGGAACCCCCGCACCGGCCGAGCCGAAGCCGGGCTCCCCCTGAGCCCGCACACCCGGGCGCCGGCGAACGCGACGACAAGGCCCGCCCGCTCCCCCTCGCGACACGGTGCCCCATGAACGACGACGCAATCCGTGACGTCTTCCGCCGTCTCGGCGCCCTCCAGGACGGGCACTTCCTGCTGGCCTCGGGCCTTCACAGCCCCGCCTATGTCCAGTGCGCCCGCCTCCTCGAGCACCCGTCGGAGGCGGCCCCTCTGCTCCGCCATCTCGCGGACGCATGGAGAGACGCGGGCCTTCATGCCGTCCTGGGCCCCGCCTACGGGGGGATCCTCGTGGCCTACGAACTGGCCTCCGCGCTCGGCGTCCGCGCCATGTACGCGGAGCGCGTCGAGGGGAAGATGACCCTCCGGCGCGGGTTCGACGTCGCGGACGGACGGCGCGTGCTCGTGGCCGAGGATGTCGTGACGACCGGCGGTTCCGCCCTGGAGACGGTCGACCTGCTCAACGCCCTCGGGGCGCGGGTCGTCGGGGTGACATCGGTCATCGACCGAACGGGCGGCGCCAACCCCTTCCCGGTCCCTTTCATCCCCCTCCTCCGCCTCGACCTGCCGGCCGTTCCGGCCGCGGAATGCCCGCTCTGCCGGCAAGGGATGCCGATCGAGACGCCGGGACGGAAACAGCTGAAAGCGTAAGGGACTCCGCATGCGCAGCATGACCGGCTTCGGGCGGGCGCACGTGCCCGTCCGCCAGGGGACGCTCGAAGCCGAGATCCGCTCCGTCAACCACCGCTATCTCAAGCTCAAGGCCGTCCTGCCGGATGCGCTGAAGCCGCTCGAGCCGGAGGTGGAGGAGATCGTCCGCCGCGCCGTCCGTCGGGGGGCGGTCCAGGTGACGGTGGAGATCGTGGCGTCGAAGGAGCCGCCGGACGCGCCGCGCCTGAACGAGCGCGCCCTGCGGTCCTACCTCCGCCAGATCCGCTCGGCGCAGAAGTCCCTGCGGCTGCCGGGCGAGGTCCCGCCGGCGGTCCTCTTCGCGCTCCCCCAGGTCTGGATGCCCGAGGCGCGGGAGGAGGACGCGGCCGGCGCGCTGGCCGCCGCCGCCCGCAAGGCGGTCGCGAAGGCGGCGGAGGATCTCGTCGCGACGCGCGACCGCGAGGGGCGCGGCATCCGCCGCGCGTGCCTCGGCTTCCTCGACCGGATGGACGAGTCGGTCCGCGCGGTCCGCGCCCGGGCCCCCCACGTCGTGAAGGAGTACCAGGCCAAGCTCCGCGAGCGCGTCCACGCCCTCCTCGCCGAGGCCGGGACGCGCCTGCAGGAGCCGGACCTTCTCCGCGAGATCGCCCTCTTCGCCGACAAGTGCGACATCGCCGAGGAGCTCCAGCGCCTGGAGGCCCACCTCCGTGAGTTCCGCCGCCAGGTCGAGACCGGCGGCGAGATCGGGCGCCGCCTCGACTTCCTCTCCCAGGAGATCCTCCGAGAGTCGAACACCATCGGCGTGAAGGCCAACGACTACACGATCTCGGCCTCCATGGTCGGCGTGAAGGCCGAGCTGGAAAAGGTCAAGGAACAGCTGGAGAACGTGGAATAGGATGCCCCCGGGGCGCGCTCCCGGGGCCGGACGCCGGCCGTGGAACAGAACGAGCAACGCGTGACGTCGCCGCGCCTGGTCGTCGTCTCGGGCCCGTCGGGGGTCGGAAAGACGACCCTCTGCCAGGAGCTCCTGAGGGACCCCCGCCTGGTCCCGTCGGTCTCCTGCACGACGCGCGCCCCGCGTCCCGACGAGCGGGACGGCCAGGACTACCGGTTCCTCGGCCGGGCCGAGTTCGAGCGTCTCGTCACGGCGGGGGCCTTCCTGGAGCACGCCGAAGTCCACGGGAACCTCTACGGGACGCCGCGGGAGGGGGTGGAGGCGGCGCTCCGTGCGGGTCGCTGCCCCCTGCTCGACATCGACGTGCAGGGCGCCACGGAGGTCCGCCGCCAGTCGCTGCCGGCCGTCTACCTTTTCCTGGCGCCGAAGAGCCTCGAGGTCCTCCGGGAGCGCCTGCGCGGGCGCCGCACGGAGGAC
>CAYUME010000006.1:4408-19656 GCA_964445475.1 uncultured Planctomycetia bacterium | reverse complement strand
GCCGCTGCGCTGGACCGCCGTCTGGCCGCCGCCGCCCGCGAGATGGCGCAGTCGTCATGGTACGACTGTGTCGTGGTGAACGATCGTCTGCCGGAGGCCCTCGCGCGCCTACGGGACTTCCTGGAAAAAAAGGTGTTTTCGGCCGCGCCTTCCGTTTAAGATGACCCCCCGCGAGGGGGGTCCAGAACCCAGTGAGGAGTCCCCGGATGATCCGGAAGCACGAGATCGACTCGATGTCCAGGAAGATAGGCGGCCGCTTCAAGCTCACGGTCCTCATCCAGAAGCGGATCCAGGAGCTCGTGCGGGGCGCCAACCCCCTCGTCACCATCGACTCGGAGCGGAAGCACTCCCTCATCGACATCGCTGTCGAGGAGATCCTCCAGGGCAAGATCGGGTTCGACCTGCCCGTGGAGGGGTCGGAGGCGAAGCCACGGAAGAAGAAAGAGGAGGAATAAGCGCGGACCGAGGGCGGCGCCTCCCCGCTCCCGGGACGGCACGGCACCCGGCCTCACCGCCATGTCCCACACCGCCCCCTGTATCCTGTTCGGCGTCACCGGCGGCATCGCCGCCTACAAGGCGGCGGAGATCGTCTCCACGCTCGCCGCGGACGGCGCCGACGTCCATGTCGTGATGACGCGCGGGGCTCGGCACTTCGTCGGGCCCCTTACCTTCCAGGCCCTCTCCCGGAATCCCGTGCTCTCCGACCCCTTCGAGGCGAGCCCCGGGACCGGCGCCGAGCACATCCGCCTCGCCGCGTCGGCGGACTGCCTCTGCATCGCACCCGCCACCGCGAACGTCATCGCCAAGATCGCCGCGGGGATCGCCGACGACATGCTGACCACGCTGGTCACCGCGGTCACGTGCCCCGTCCTCGTCGCCCCCGCCATGAACACCCGCATGTGGGACTATCCGATCACCCGGAGGAACGTCCGGACGCTGGCCCACTACGGCATCCGGATCATCCCGCCCGGGCGCGGCCGGCTCGCCTGCGGGGAGACCGGCGTGGGGCGCCTGGCCGACCCGGAGGCGATCGTCGCCGCCGTCCGCGCGGCCTGCAGACGCCGCCGCCCGTCGCGTTGACCCGGCATGTTCGTCTCGCGCGCGGGGCCCCGGAACCGCCGTCCGCGCTCGACATGAACATCCTCGTCACCGCCGGCCCCACGCACGAGTATTGGGACGACGTCCGGTTCCTCGGCAACGCATCGAGCGGCCGGATGGGGATCGCGATCGCGGAGGCCGCGGCCCGGCGCGGACACCGCGTCACGCTCGTCCTCGGGCCGGTCTCCGTTCCCCCGCCCCGCCGGGTCCGCGTGATACGCGTCGTCTCCGCCCGGGCGATGCGGACGGCCGTCGGCCGCGCCTTCCCGGCCGCGGATGCCGTCGTGATGGCGGCCGCAGTGGCCGATTACCGGCCCGCGATCCGGATCCGGGGAAAGCGCCGCCGGACGGCCGGGCGGATCCGGCTCGACCTGGTCCCCAACCCCGACATCCTCGCCGGGCTCGGGCGCCGCAAGGGCCGGCGGCTCCTGGTCGGCTTCGCCCTCCAGGCGGGGGAAGGCCGCCGGGCGGCCCTCGGAAAGCTCCGCCGGAAGCATCTCGACTGGTGCGTGTTGAACCATCCGGAGACGATCGGGAAAAACCGTGCGACGGTGACCGTGATCGACCGGCGGGGCGCCTCGCGGACCTGGCGCAACGCGTCCAAGAAGCGCCTCGGGACCCGCCTTTGCCTCCTGCTGGAGTCGGCCCATCCGGGCCTCCGCGCCGCAGCCCCGCATACCTCTATTACATAGCCGCGTCGCGCGGCGTCCCCCCCTCCCCCGTCAATCCTCAAAAACCCCTCATCCCCACCCCGCTTCCGTGCCGATGTACATCCAGGGCGGCATGACGTGTCCCGCCGCCAGCCGATCATCGGATGCTCCCATGGCCCGCAAGAACGCCTCCGCTCCGTCTCTCCGCTCACACGAAAAATGGGCGGAAGCGCTTGGACTGCTGACCATCCTCGGCGCGCTCTTCGTCGTCGTGAGCCTGCTCACGTACGACCCCGCCGACTTCGGCATCGCGTCCTACCCGGCAAATCCGCACATCCAGAACAAGGGCGGCCCGCTGGGGGCCAGCCTGGCCGATTTCCTGTACCGCTATCTGGGGCTGGCCGCCTACGCCGCCGCGGGTATCGTCGGGGCCTGGGGCGCGGCCCTCTTCTTCCGGGTGGGGGGACGGCCCCCGGTCCTCCGCCTCATGGGGTCCCTGCTGGCCCTCTACGCGACCACCGTCCTGCTGGCGCTCCAGCCGCTGGTTCGGCCCGAAACGGTCGGGCTCGCCTCGGCAATGCCCGCGATGGGCGGGGCGTACGGCGACATCGGGTGCCGGACCCTGACAGAGGCCATCGGCCCGTGGGGGACGTTCCTGGCGGCTCTGTTCGCCTACGGCCTTGCGTTGGTCATGGCCACGCAGTGGCTCCCCCACCAGCTCGTGAAGGCGGTCTGGAAGGCCGGCGAGACGTCCGGCACGTGCCTCGTCCGTCTGGCCAAACCGGCGGTGGCCGCCATGATCCCCTCCGCCCCCGAGTCGGACCCGCAGGAGGAGCCGGAATCCGCCTCGTCGAAGCCTGTCCGGGCGTCCGCCGCGCGGTCGGCGGCCTCGAAACATGCGGCGGAGACCGGGAACGAGGCGGCGTCCGCAGTCGAGGACACGCCGGACGCCCCGACGCGCCGCCGGTCCGTCGAGCCGGCCCCCGCCGCGCGCCGGGAGCCCCAGGTGGAGCCGTCTCGCGGCGCGGCGAAGCCCGCCCCGGCCTGCCGGCCGTTCCCCGGATCGGAGGACGACGCGGACTCCCCCGCCCCGTCCGCCGCCCGGTCGGCGCGCAGCACCCCCTTCGTCGATCACACCCTCCCGCCGGAGCCCCCGAAGTCCGCGCGACCGAAGGAGCTGAAGCCGCGGGTGCTGGACAACTTCGCCCTGCCGCCGATCGACCTCTTCGAGGACGTGAAGTCGCGGAACCCGATCGTGGAGGACGTGGACACGTCGGGGACGGCGAAGAAGATCGAAGAGGCGCTGGGGCAGTTCAACATCCCGGTGCAGGTGAAGGGCTGCCAGCGCGGGCCGATCATCACGGAGTACTATGTCGAGCCGGCGCCGGGGATCAAGGTCAGCCGGATCTTCAGCATGTGCGACGACATCGCGATCGCCCTGCGGGCGCCGAACGTGCGGATCGTGGGGCCGATCCCGGGGAAAGGCGCCCTGGCGGTCGAGGTGCCCAACCCCTGTCCCGAGATCGTCCGCATGCGCTCGCTCCTCGCCCAGACGGCGAGCCAGTGGCAGTCCATGCCGCTGCCGCTCCTGCTCGGCAAGGACGCCGCCGGCCGGCCGATCGTCGAGAGCCTGGCGAAGATGCCCCACTGCCTGGTGGCGGGGACGACGGGGTCCGGCAAATCGGTCTGCCTGAACACGATCATCACGAGCCTGCTCGTGAGCATGCCCCCGACCCACCTGAAGATGCTGCTGGTGGACCCGAAGATGGTCGAGCTCTCCATTTTCAAGGGGATCCCCCACCTCTGGGCGCCGGTGATGACCGACATGAAGAACGAGGTGCCCACGGTCCTCTCCTGGCTCTGCAAGGAGATGGACAACCGCTACGCCCTCCTTTCCGCCGTCGGGGTGAAGAATATCGAGGGGTTCAACAAGCTCTCCCCCGAGGAGATCCGGAAGGGCCTGGAGCGGTCGGGCGAGCTGATCCCCGACCCCCTCCCCGAGCGCATGCCCTACATCGTCTGCGTCATCGACGAGTTCGCGGAGCTGATGAACGTCGCCTCGAAGGAGGTGACGAGCTTCGTGCAGCGCCTCGCCCAAAAGGCGCGGGCGATCGGGATCCACGTCGTGCTGGCCACCCAGCACCCGTCGACCGACGTGGTCCTGCCGGAGATCAAGGCGAATTTCCCGGCCCGCATCGCCTTCCAGGTCTCCTCCCAGGTCAATTCCCGCGTGGTCCTCGACCGGAACGGCGCCGAGCGCCTCCTCGGGAAGGGCGACATGCTCTACCTCTTCCCCGGCATGCCCGAGCCGCTCCGCGGGCAGGGGACCTATCTGGACGAGAAGGAGGTCCTCGCGGTCGTCGATTTCATGAAGAAGCAGGGCGATCCGCAGTACCACGCGGAGCTGATGGAAGCCACGCGGCCGGACGGCGGCGGGTCCGACGAAGACCCGATCAGCGACGACATGTTCGAGGAGGCGGTCCGCATCGTGCTGGGCACGCAGCGCGGCTCCACTTCCCTGCTCCAGCGCCGCCTCAACATCGGCTTCTCGCGCGCCGGCCGCCTCATCGACCTCATGGCCCAACGCGGGATCGTCGGCGACTACCAGGGCAGCAAAGCGCGCGAGGTGCTCATGTCCCTCGAGCAGTGGGAGGGGCTCAAGGCCCCCGCCTCGCCGGTCTGACCGGTCGCCGGGACGCGACGTGCGGACGCCCCGCCGATCCTCACGTACCCTTCAACAGGGCTCCCCGCGTACTGTCGCGAGACGGTACGCGGGGGCCCCACGCCTAGATCGCCCCGCATCGCCCGCTCCCCCGCCTCCACGCACCGGCCGCACAATTTCCGGTTTCTTCCCTGAATCCGACAATATTCCTTCAGTGCCACCCGCGACGTGACGATCTGTCTTGTGGAACGCGCGTCGCGGACCGCATCGCGGCATGCAACGGAAGCAGGAGAACGCAGCCGGAAGCCCTTCAACAGGGCCCCCGCGTGCTGTCGCGAGACGGTACGCGGGGGCCCCACGCCTAGATCGCCCCGCAGGCGGGACCCGGAATTGAAGTCCACCCCCCCTTCCCGTAAACTGTCACGACCATGAGGCCCCCTCCCGCCCAACCCCGCGTCGGCTTCGCCAGCCTCGGCTGCCCGAAGAACCTCGTCGATTCCGAGGTCCTCCTCGGCGCCCTGGCGCGCGAAGGCTTCGCCGTCTGCGAGGAGTTCCGCGACGCCGACGTGATCGTCGTCAACACCTGCTGCTTCATCCGGGACGCCGAGGACGAGTCGCTGTCCGTCATCCGCGAGGCCCTCGACCTCAAGAAGCGCGGCGCCTGTCGCGGCGTCATCGTCACCGGCTGCCTCCCCCAGCGGTACGGGAGCGCGTCAGCCGACCGGATCCCCGGCGTCGACGCCTTCCTCGGCATCGCCGAGAGCGACCGGATCGCCTCCGCATGCCGCGGCATCCTCGACCGAGCCGGCGGCCGGGGGGGCCGTGCGGCACGGGCCATCCGCCCCCCCACCGCGCCGTGCGCGGCGGACGTCGCGCGGCTCCGCCTCACCCCGCGCCACTACGCCTACGTCCGCGTCGCCGAAGGGTGCGACCACACCTGCGCCTTCTGCGTCATTCCGCAGATCCGCGGGACGTACCGGAGCAAGCCCCTTGCGACCGTCCGCGCCGAGGTCGAGGAGCTGGCCCGCGACGGGGCGAAGGAGATCTGCCTGATCGCCCAGGACACCACCGCCTACGGCGTGGACCTCTACCGCCGCCGGGCCCTTCACGAGCTGATCCGGGAGATCGCCTCCGTCCCCGGCATCGCGTGGATCCGCCTCCTCTACGCCCACCCCCTGGGCGTGACCCCCGAGCTGATCGAGGCGATGGCAACCGTCCCCCAGGTGGTCCCCTACCTGGACATGCCCATCCAGCACGTGACCGACCGGATGCTCGCGATCATGCGCCGGGGGCACGGGAAGGAGCGCCTCCGGGAGGTGATCGACTCCCTCCGCAGCCGCATCCCGCGCCTCACGCTGCGCACGACCCTCCTCCTCGGCCACCCGGGGGAGACGGAGGCGGATGTGGACGAATTGATGGAGACCCTGGACGCCCTGCGCCTCGACCGGCTGGGGGCCTTCGTCTACTCGAAGGAACCCGGCTCCCGCGCATTCGAACTCCCGGACCCGGTCCCGTCCGCGGAGGCGGAGCGGCGGCGGGACCGCGTGATGCGGGCCCAGCAGGCGCTCGCATTCGCCCGAAACCGCGCCCGCGTGGGCGAAACGGTGCCGGTCATCGTGGACGCAGGACCCGACCGGGGCGCCCCGGCGACGGGGCGCACCGAAGGCGACGCGCCCGACATCGACGGCGCGATCCGTCTCCGGGGCGGGAAGCTCGAGCCGGGACGCATCGCCCGGGCCCGGATCACGGGGGCGGACGGGTACGACCTCCTCGGGCGCGTCTCCGGCTGACGAATTCTCTTACATCCCCGCCGGAATTCGGGTATTCCGTAGCCTGGAACGCCATGAACCTCGCCAACCAGGTCACGGTCGGCCGCTTCGGCCTCTCGGTCGTCTACTTCGTCCTCCTGGCGGTCGCCTCCGCCGCGGACGTCGCGTCGCTGTCCCTCCTCGACGCGGCCTTCATCCTCTTCGTGATCGCGTCGGGGACCGACTTCGTGGACGGCTACGTGGCGCGGCGCCAGGGCACGGTCACGTCCTTCGGGCGGGTGGCGGATCCCTTCGTCGACAAGATCCTGGTCTGCGGATCGCTGGTCTTCCTGGCGGCGGCGCGCCCGACGGCCCCCCTCCTTCCCGCCTGGATGGTCGTCACCGTGCTGATCCGGGAGTTCGTCGTCCACGAGGTGCGCAGCCGGGTGGAGGCCCTGGGCCATCCGTTCGGAGCAAGCGCCTGGGGCAAGATGAAGATGGTCTTCCAGTGCCTCGCCATCGGGGGGCTGCTGCTCCTCTGGGGCCGGTGGCGGGATGACGTCTGGCTGGTGCCCCTGACACGCGCCCTGATCTGGGTCCAGTTGGTCTCCACGCTCGTCTCGGGGGGACTCACCGTCTGGGCGGCGCGGTCCGCCCTCCAAAGGCCTCCTCCCCCCCGTCCCTCACCGTCCCCGCCCGGAACGGGATAAAGCCCCACGACCCGCCCGCAGGAAAGGGGTCAGGCGGAGGGCCGTCCGCCACGGCGCCCGCGGACTCCGACGGATCCGGGCCCACCGTCGCGGCAGGAAGTGGGAGTCCGAAAAAAAGAGTGACGGACGCCCTGAAATCGGCATAATGGGGGCGTCCGGGTTCCGGATGCGTCGCAGCCTCCAAGCGGATCCCATGGCGACAACCCGCGAGCGCAACAATCCGTCGTCCCCCGCGGTCCCCCGAGCCGGCCGGTCCCCGTCCCCGCCCACCGCCGACGACCTCCTCCGCCGCCTGCGGAAACAGGAATTCGACTTCACCACCATCTTCGAGGTGGCGACGCAGATCAACGCCCACGTCCTCGACGACCGCCACATCGAGTCCTATCTGAAGTTCCTCGCGCACTACCTGACGACGCTGGCGCGGGGCCAGTTCGGGCTGACCAAGGCCTATCTCTTCCTGCAGAAGGACATGGACACGGGCCGCATCGTGCTCCCCGCCGGGCACACGGACGATCCAGGCCCCCTCGCCATCGACGCGGGGAGCGCATTCGGCAAGCGCCTGCTGAAGGAGGGGGCCCCGTTCCTCCTCGACACGCCGGCCGAAGGCGACCCGGCCGCCCCGGACATGTCCCTCCTCCGGAAGATGGGCGTCGTCCTCGCGGTCCCGCTCGTCATGGCGGGGGGACAGCTCGGCTCGAGCCTGAAAGGGCTGCTCGCCCTGGGTCCCAAGCTGCTGAAAACCGACTTCCTTGCGGAAGAGATCCGCCTCCTCGGCCTCCTGGCCAACATGGCCGCCGTGTCCGTCCACAACGCCCAGCTTCACCGGAAGTCGATCGTCGACCACCTGACCCAGCTCTACAGCCGGGGCCACTTCGACCTTCACCTGGCGGCGGAGCTGCACCGCGCGGAACGCTACGGTCGCAAGGATTTGGAACCGCGACGATTCGTCACGCTGATAATGATGGACATCGACCACTTCAAATCGTTTAATGACGCCCACGGCCACCAGGCGGGAGACCGCGTGCTGCGCCTGGTGGCGCGGACCGCCCAGCGGACGGTCCGAAAATCGGATATCGTCGCGCGTTACGGCGGGGAAGAGTTCGTCTTCATCGCCGTCGAGACGGGAAAGAAAGACGGCGCGGTCCTGGCGGAGCGGCTCCGCCACCGGATCGCCCAGGCGTCGTTGACGGTCGACGGGGTGCCGCGTCGCGTGACGGCCAGCTTCGGCGTGGCCACCTATCCCGTCGACGGCCGGACGCCGCAGGAGTTGATCGCCCAGGCGGACGCGGCGCTCTACCAGGCCAAGAGCAGCGGCCGTAACCGGATCTGCCTCGCAGCATCCGACGAGCCAGGCACCTCGCCCGCTCCGGAGCGCAGGGAGACCAGAGCGTGACCGACATGGCGCACGAGCAGATCAGCATCACCAGCGATACCCGCTACCTCAGCGTCATTCGCGAATTCATCTCGCGCATGATCCGCCAGAGCGCCCTCCCCGCCGAAGAAGAGAACAAGATCATCCTCGCCGTCGACGAGGCCGTCACCAACATCATCGAGCACGGCTACGACAGCGTCGCCAACGGCCCCATCGAGATCGAGGTCGAGCACGACCCCGCCCTCTTCCGCATCATGGTCCGCGACAGCGGGCGGCGGTTCAACCCCGAGACCATCGGCTCCCCCGACATCATGGAGCACGTCCGCCTCGGCAAGAAAAAGGGCCTCGGGATCTTCCTCATGCGCCAGATCATGGACGAGGTCCGCTACTCCTTCCGCGAGGGCATCAAGAACGAGGTCACGCTGACCAAGTACATCAAGCGCCGTCCGCAGTGACGGCCGCTCCGTATCCCGGCTTAGGAGCAGGGCGTATGCCGACGTTCCAGATCCTGAAAGACAAGATGCCCAACGGCATCCTCTTCCTTTCCGTCCGCGGCTTCCTCGACGCGCACACCTTCGAGGAGCTCGAGAAGGCGATCACGGAGCTGTTCGACGCCGGCAACTACCGCCTGATCGTGGACCTGTCGAAGCTCGACTACATCAGCAGCGCCGGGGCCGGCGTCTTCATCGGCGCGATCGGCACCGCCCAGGAGAACGACGGCAACATCATCATCGTGAAGCCCTCCCCCAACGTGAAGGAGGTCTTCGACCTCCTCGGCCTCACCCAGATCTTCACGTTCGCCGAGACCCCCGAAGCGGCGCTCCAGCAGTTCGCCTGAGGCGTCCCGTCCCGCACGCAAGACGGCCGCGCCGCGTTCCGGCCTCCCCCTGTCCGCCCGCACATCCTCCCGGGTCCGTGTCTCCCTCGATCGCGAGGCCCCTCCCGCGTGGACGTCAGCGCTGAATCGTCGGGATCCCCCCATCGGGGTCCCCGGAATGAGGAGACAGGAAACCGGCCCGTCCGCGCGTCGTGTTATGAGACAGGGGGATCGCGATCCGGGGACAGGTGACACATGGGACCACTCGATTTCCTGTCCACCCGTTCGCTGCGTGACCTGTCAGCGGCCCGCCCCGGCCGGGCCATGAAGCAGCCCCTCCAACCCCTTCGTCTGCGCCGTCCGCGGCCCCTCCGGCGTCCGCCACTCCATCCAGGCCGCGGTCTCGGGGACCGACTCCACCAGGGCGAGGCCCCGGTCTGCGCCGAGGATGGAGACCGCCGTCGCCAGGGCGTCCGCCGTCGCCCCGTCCTTCGCCACCACGGTGACCAGGCTCATCTGCTCGATGCCGTACCCCGTGCCGGGGTTCACGATGTGGGAGTAGCGGCGGCCGTCGATCTCGACGAACCGCTCCGCGTCGCCCGACGTGGCAACGCCGCAGCGGACCAGATGCAGGACCCGATCCGGGTGGTCCACGATCTGGATGCGCCAGGCGTCGCGGCCGGGGGGCGGGTCGCCCAGCGCGAAGTCGCCTTCGGCGTCCACCATCGCCCTCCGGATGCCGCGTGCGGCCAGCGCGCGCAGCGCGCGGTCGCAGGCGTATCCCTTGGCGATCCCCCCGAGGTCCAGCCGCATCCCCGCCCGTTCCAGCCGGGCCGTCCCGCGACCGTGGTCCAGGCTCAGCCCATCGTGCCCGACGAGACGACGGGCCTCCGCAATCTCGTCCGACCCGGGCAGGCGTCCCTCCTTCCGGGCCCGCCGCCACAGCTGGACCAACGGCCCCACGGTCGGGTCGAACGCGCCCCCGGTCGCCTCCGCGACCCGTTGGGAGGCCTCCAGGACCTCGACCAGGATCCCGGGAATGGGTTGTGCCGCGCCCCCCGCCGCCGCGTTGAGCCGGTTCAACGCGCTTCCCGGCGCATAGTCGCTCATCGCCTCGTCCACCTCCGCGACGGCGGCGAAGGCCGCGTCGGCGGCCCGGCCCGCCTCCGCGGTCTCCAGGCCGGAATAGAAAACGAGCGTGACCGTCCCGCCCATGGACCGGCGGGTGAATCGGTGTTTTTCGACCTTTTCCTGATCGGGATCTTCTGGTAGGATTCGCGCCGCCCCGGGAGTCGACCGGCATGCGGACAGGCCGCAGGCGACCCCGGCGGACAGCAGAAGGAGCATCGGCCATGCGACAGGCGAACGGCGTCGGGCGCGCATTGGTTCTTCCTCGGTCGGTCTCGATTCCGCTCCGGCTCGGATGCCTTCTGGCCGCGCCGCTGCTCCTCTCGGCCGAGGAGGATTATACCGATAAAATCCCCGACACCAAGGTCGAGTTCGAGATGGTCTTCGTCAAGGGCGGCACCTTCCAGATGGGCAGCGAGGACGGCGAGGCCGACGAGAAGCCCGTCAAGGAAGTCACCGTCGAGCCCTTCTGGATGGGCAAGTACGAGGTGACCTGGGAGGAGTACGAGGAGTTCTGGATGTCCGAGCCCGACCCGAAGAAGGCCGAGGACCCCAAGTCGCCGGATGCCGTCACCCGCCCGTCGGCCGCCTACGAGCCGCCCGACAAGGGCTGGGGGCGCCACCGCATGCCCGCCATGCACGTCACCTTCCACGCCGTCATGCACTACTGCGAGTGGATCAGCCGCAAGACCGGCAAGAACTACCGCCTCCCCACGGAGGCCGAGTGGGAGTATGCGTGCCGCGCCGGGTCCAAGACGAAATACGCGTTCGGCGACGATCCCGCGGCGCTCGGCGACTACGCCTGGTTCGAGGGGAACAGCGAGGAGAAGACGCACGAGATGGGCAAGAAGAAGCCCAACGCCTTCGGCCTCTTCGACATGCACGGCAACGTCTGGGAGTGGTGCCTGAACCCGTACACGAAGGACTACAGCGAGCCGATCGCCGGCGCGGCAACCCGCAACGCGCTGGCCGTCGTCCGCGGCGGCTCGTTCGTCGACCCGCCGGAGGCCCTCCGCAGCGCCAACCGCCAGAAGCCGCTCTCCAAGTGGAACGAGCGGAACCCCCAGCGCCCCGTCGGCCCCTGGTGGTTCACCGACGGGTTCATGTGCGGCTTCCGCCTCGTCCGCCCCGTGAAGGACGAGCCGCGGCCCGCGCTCCCCAAGAAGCCGGAGGACTAGCCGGGACGACCCGACACCCTTCCGACCGGCCCGCAGGCCCGCCCTGCGGGCCGGTTTTGCAATCCGTCTCCCGAGTCCGACACCCGATCGGAGAACGACCATGAACGGCCGCCGCCTCCTCGCCGTCTCGCGGGTCGCCCTCGCCGGCTGGGCGCTCGCCCTCGCCGCCCCCCCCCCCGCCGTCGCCCAGGCGGAGGCGGAGACCCTGAAGGCGCTGCTGAAGGGAGCGGCCTCCGTCGAGATCCGGGAGGTGGCATTCCCCGACGAGGCGAAGCAGCGGCTCGCCACGGCGCTCGGGGACCGCTTCGACCCGGCCGCCGACGGAAAGGCCGTCCTGGCCGTCGCCTCGGGCCTTCCCAACCCGCTGGACGACACGGAGAAGCTGGAGAAGGCGTACGCCCTCCACGCCGCGGCAGGCTCCGTGAAGATTGCCGTCGTCATCTACCCCGACTCGTACCAGGAGAACCGCCTGGCGTTCGCCGCCGTCCGGATCCTGGCCCCGGCCGAGCCGTCCGCGGGTCTCACGCGATTCGCGGAGCGCTTCGGCTGGAAGACGCTCGGCCCGAACGGATGGGAGCCCCCCGCCGCCTTCGAGGCCCTCGTCAAGGCCGCCGCCGCGGGCGGCGACGAAGCCGCGAAGCAGAGCCAGGTGCTCCTCGATCTCACCCGCGATATGCAGGGGATGGACTACCACCTCGACCGGATCAAGGAGGGACCCGACGCGGCCGTCGCGGGCGCCGCGGAGGCGCTCCTCCGGAAGTACGAGACGACCCACGCGCTGTACGAGCAGACGGGATTCGTCTTCAAGGGATCCTCGTCGGACCCCCAAAAGGAGATCGCGATCCTGCAGGCTCAGAATGAAAAGGGGATCGACGAGGCGAAGGCGCTGAAGGCCGCCGCGGCGGAGGACCTCGCCAAGGCCCGGCGCAAGGCCGGCTCCCTTTCCTGCGCGAAGTGCCACGGCATCTTCATGAAGTCCTTCCAGCAGCTCCGGGCCGAGCGGAAGATCGGCAACGGCTACTTCGTCCCGGGCCACGACCTCCCGGCCGTGGACGAGCCCGACGCGGCGGCCGCCCGGGACCTCGCCGCCGCCGCCCGGAAGGCGCTGCTCCAGGTCGAGCTGTCGTCGAAACCCTAGGCCGGGTGCGTGTGCGCCCCCGGCTCCCCCGGGCCTCACGCGTCGCCGTTAGGCCACCCGTCCAGGCCATGCCTGACGACGTCCCGCGCGCCGTTTGCTATAATCGGGTCCTCGGGCCCCCTTTCAGACCGCGCCGCCTCCATGCCCATCCCCGAGCCGCTCTCGAAGGAGATCGGCATCGCCATTGCCGATGAGGTCGCCGAAGGCCGCCGCGACGCCGGGCGCCGCCGCATCCTGGTCCGCGGCGTCGAGCCGCTCGACCACCAGGGAGCCGCCTACACCTACCGGCTCCGCGCCTCCACCGCTTCCGTCCTCCAGTCCGACACGCCCCTCCAGCTCCACGTCCCCGGTCGCCTGCGACCCGCCGTCGCCACCCTCCTCCACCAGGATGACGACGGCCTGACGATCCAGACGGACGAGCCGATCCCGCCGGGCGTCCGGTCCGCCCGCCTCTCCTCCGACCCGGCCTTCATCCTCGAGGCGCTGCGCCGGTTCCTCCGCAGCGACGCCTGCGTCGCCGGAGGAGCCGCGATGGCCCTCATGGAGGGTCGGCTCCTGCCGGCCGGGACACCGGACGGGGCGCTCGTCGCGAAGCTGGGCGCCGACCCGTCTCTGAACGACTCCCAGCGCGCGGCCATCGCCTCCCTCCTCGCCTCCCCCTTCACGCTCCTCTGGGGCCCGCCGGGGACCGGCAAGACGCACACCCTCGGCCGAGCGGTCCACGAGTGGGTCGAGGCCGGGAAATCGGTCCTCCTGCTCGCCCCGACGAACGTCGCGGTGGACGCCCTCGTCCTGGCGACGGCGCGATGCCGGCCGCTCGACGCGGCCCGCGTCATCCTGCGCGTCGGCTCGCCTTCCCGGCCGGACGCGGAGCCGTACACCGCCTCCGGGCACGTCCTGCGGACGAACCCGGACGCCTCCGGTCCCCTGGAACGGGCCCGGCGCCTGCTGAAGGCCGCCCCGCCCGACCCCGACGCGAAGGAGCCGGAGGGCGGGACCCGCACGCCCGCCGACGCCCGCACCCTGCTCAAGGCGTTCCAGGAGACCTGCCGGAGCTTCGAGACGGACCGCGCCGCCGCCTACCCTGTCGTCGCGGCCACGCTCAGCCGTCTCGCCCTCAGCCGGAGCCTCCAGTCGCGCCGCTACGACGTCGTGGTCGTGGACGAAGCCTCCATGGTCTCGATCCCCTACGCCTTCGCAGCCGCCGGCTGCGCGGAGCGCCACGTCGTGGCTGGGGCGCACCATTTACACCCTGCTCGACATCGAGGGACGCGCGACGCGGGGCGAAACGGGCGCGGAGGTCCCTTTCCTCGACACCCAGTACCGCCTGGCCCCCGCCCTCGGGGAGGTCGTCAGCCGCGGCAGCTACGGGGGGAGGCTGAAGCACGGCCGGCCCGGCTTCTCCTCCTCCGACCCGGGCCGGAGGGCCACCGTCGTCGACACGGCGGGCGCCTGGGAAAAGAACGGGTTCTGCGTGGAGGCCAAGAGCTGGTACCACTACGCGATCATCCCGATCCTGCACGCCCTCCTCGGCGAGGGATTCGGGACGGACGTCCTCCTCCTCTCCCCCTTCCGCCCGCAGCGGGAGCTGCTGGACGGACTCGGGAAGGACCTCCGCGCGCGCCGTCCCGACTGCCGGTTCCACGCCAGCACCATCCACCGCTCGCAGGGCTCCGAGTCGCCGTCGGTCGTCGTCGATCTCACGGGCCACGACCCGATGCCGACCCGCTTCTTCACGGACCCGGACTCGGCGCGGCTCCTGAACGTCGCGATCAGCCGGGCGCGGGACCGGCTGGTCCTCGTCGGCAACAGCCGCATGCTCGGCCACATCGCCTCGGCCGACCCCCTCTGGGGCACCCTGCGCGGGCTCTTCGAGTCGGAAGGCGACCGACGGCCGCTCGACGACCTCCTCCGCCGTCTCTCCCGCCAGGCGGCCCTCACGCCGCTCTGCGTCCGCCCGGTCCCGGGCGAGCCCACCGTCTACTCGCACGGCGCCGGTCCGGGCCCGGCTTCGGAGGGTGTCCGGCTCCTCCGCCGCGCGAAGGCGTCGCGCAAGGTGGCGATCGGCCGAGAGCCGGTGGATGCCCCCGGGGACGTCATCTACCGGGAGGACGCCAAGCGTCTCGTGCCGCGCTTCTTCCTCTGCGGCGGCCAGGTCTTCATCCCCTGGGGCGACGGGTGGGTCGACGTCCGCTCCCCCGAGGCCGCCCGCGTCCTCGCCCGCCTCGCGACGGGTCATCTCGTCGAGGAGGAACGCCGGGAGGACGAGGCCGCCTTCGCCTGCCCGTCGTGCGGCGAGGGGACGCTGTCCGTCGTCCGCGGCCCGAAGGGCTGGATGGTGCGCTGCACGGGCGGCGCGGCGGACTGTCCGGAGGAGCGGCGCCTCTCGAAGGCGGACGCCGCGCGGAAGGCCCGCCTGGCGGGGGTCGCCTGCGAACGCTGCGGCAGTCCCGCCACCGCCCGCAGCGGGGCGCGGGGCAGCCTCTTTCTCGGCTGCGAGAACTATCCGAAGTGCGACTGGACGGCCGGGATGGAGAAGCTGCAGGGGTTCTAGCGGTGGGAGGGGGGGGTCCTCTGCCACGCGAGCCGTTTTGACCGCAGAGGACAACCCCGACACATCGGCCGACGCCCATCCGAAGCCTCGTCTCGCCCGCACAGGCCCCCTCCAGATCCAAGCGCGCCCGTCCTCCGCGCGCCGTGACCGCCCCCCCCTGCCCGCGGCGGGAGTCCATCCCCAGTCCCGGGGA
>CAYUME010000006.1:0-4398 GCA_964445475.1 uncultured Planctomycetia bacterium | reverse complement strand
TACCCACAGGGGGCGAGGCGCCGGCGCCTCCGCCGTCGCCCCCGGTCGCTCCCCCGGCCATCGAACCGTCACGCCCTTCCGTGGCCATTCCGGTGGCCCAGATGGCCCCCGAGCAAGCCATCTCCCGCCCTGAGGACCCGGCCCCCCCGCGCCAGGCCACCCCCCCCCGGCCCGCGGCGCGCCGCCAGCCCCCGGCCCGCGAACCCGGGAGCGCAGGGGAAGCGGCCATGTCGAAACGGATGGTCGTCCTGGCGATCGCCGCGGCCTCGTTCGCCGTGCGGGCGTCCGCCGAGGACGCCGCCCTTCCGTCCACCCGGATCCTCGATCCGGCCCAGCCTCGCCGCCAGGGACCCCCGAACGACCCGTTCCGTGCCGAGCCGCACCTCGGTTTCGTCCTCCGCCAGCTCGACCTCCCCGACCGGTCGGCCGACCCGCTGGAGTCGGCCGAGGCGGCCGGCTGGGTGCTGATCCGGCACGCGCTCCTGACCGGCACCAACCACGACCTCGCCCTCTTCGCGCCGAAAGACCTCTTCGACGAGGACACGCCGCCCCCGCCCCGGAAGGAACCCGTCCGCGAAAAGAGCCCGTCGCCTCCGTCCCAGTCCCAGTAGGAGGTTCCGCCGTGAACAACCCCGTCTGGCTCATGACCTCGGCCTTCGCGAAGCTGAAGCTGGACCGGATCCTGAAGATCGCGCGGGAGGTCGGCGCGCAGGGCCTGGAGATCCTCGTCTTCCGCCGGGATACCGACCGCGGCGACCACGTCGCAACCCACGTGGACTACGAGGCCTTCGGCCCGGATCAGGCGAAGCGGCTCATCGCGACCTGCAACCGCGCCGGGATCCGCTTCTCCCTCGGCTCGTACGACAACCTCATCGGCGGAGACCCGGCCGAGCGCGTCCGGAACCAGAACCACATCCTCCGCCTGATCCGCATGGCGCATCTCCTCGGCGGCGACGCGAACGACGTCACCGTCGGAACCTTCGTCGGCTACAACCACGAGCTCGGCAACCAGGACCGGGGGTTCGAGAAGAACCTCCAGGAATACGCCCGGGTCTTCACCCCGATCGTCCGGTACGCGGAAAGCCTGGGCGTCACGCTCACCTACGAGAACTGCCCGATGGAGGGCTGGCGGCCGGAGACCACGGCCTTCACGTACAACAACCTGCCGGGCACCCTGGCGGCGCGGAAGCTGATGTACGCGCTCATCCCGAGCCGCGCGCACGGGGAGACCTACGACCCCTCGCACGACGTCTGGCAGAACATCGACCCCGTCGACGTGATCCGGTCCAGCGACCTGTCGCGCATCCTCCGGGTCCACGTGAAGAGCACCCGCTTCCGGACGGGCGCGGCCCGGACCCACTGGGGCGCCCTCTACCCGATGCAGTCCGTGGACCCGTCCCTGGCAAAAAAGGCCGGCGTCCCGATACCGGCCCACGCGTGGGACCGCCACCACTACGAGCCGACGCTGCCGGGCTTCGGGGGGGGCGACGGCATGGACTGGCGCCGCTTCCTGGAGACCCTGATGGATCTGGACTACGCGGGTCCGTTCGTCATCGAGAACGAGGCGGACAATTCGGCCCACACGGGCAATCCCGGCGCGACGGTCCAGGGCTTCCGGGCCGCCGTCCTGGCCCTCGCCCCCGTCGTCTGGCCGCTGGTCGAACGGGTCGGCTATCACTACGATCGCAGCGCCGTCCCGCCGCTGAAGGCAGCGAAGACCCGGGACGTGCCGGTCGTCACGATGGATCGGCTGGGCGGAAAGGCGCGGTAAGCCGGCCGTCGGGCCGCAGCGCGACGCGCGAGCCCGATTCCCCCGGCCTGATCCGGCACGCCCGGCCGAGAACGGAGCGCGTGGCATGAAGGGACTCCCCGGGCTCGCGAGGCTCCTCCTCCTGACGGCGCCCGCCGCGCCCGACCCGGACGCCCCCCCCGTCGGCTTCTCGGCGATGGAGCGCCTCGACCGGCTGCCCCGCCTCTTCCCCGGCGGCACCCAGACGCGGCCGTTCATCTCCTGCGATCCCAGCGGGGGCAACGCGAGCGGGTTCCGGTTCTTCCGCCGCCACGAGAAGGACGGCGAGTGGCTCGCCCTGGATTTCGGCCGCCCGGTCCGGAAAACCACCGGAAACACGCCAACGATCCGCGAGATCCGCGTGTATGACTCGAAGGAAGGCCCTGAGCCCGGAGAGGCCGGCATACGGCAATGACGCCTCCCCCGTCCCGTGGGCGGCTCCCGACGGCATCCCGGGATGCGAAAAGATGTTGTCTTGCAGCGCCAAAATGACTATGTATACCCCCTTGATCATCTGGCGTTCCGCCGGGGTCCGTGGAGAATCATGACACACGATGGATGACGCCACCCCCATGATCGACGTCCGCGACCTGCGGAAGGCCTACGGGCCTATCCAGGCCGTCGACGGCATCTCCTTCCAGGCCCGGAAGGGGGACGTCCTCGGCTTCCTCGGCCCGAACGGCGCGGGCAAGTCGACGACGATGAAGATCCTCAGCTGCTTCCTGGCGCCCGATGGCGGCACCGCCGCCGTCGCCGGCCACGACATCCGCCGGGAGCCCGTCGCCGCCCGCCGGGAGCTCGGCTACCTCGCGGAGAACGCCCCCGCCTACGAGGAGATGGCGCCGGTCGCCTTCCTCTCCTTCGTCTGCGATGCCCGCGGCATCGACGGCGCGGCGCGCGCCGGCGCCATCGACCGCATCGCGACGACCTGCGCCATCACGAACGTCATGCACCAGCCCATCGGCACGCTCTCCAAGGGGTACCGCCGCCGCGTCGGCCTCGCCCAGGCCCTGATCCACGACCCCCCCGTCCTCATCCTCGACGAGCCGACCGACGGCCTCGACCCCAACCAGAAGCACGACGTCCGGACGCTCATCCGCCGGCTGGCCGAGACCAAATGCATCGTCATCTCGACCCACATCCTCGAGGAGGTCGACGCCTGCTGCAGCCGGATGATCATCATCGACCGGGGTCGGGTGGTGCGCGACACGACGCCCGGTACGCTCCGAAAGGAGGAGGGCGGCGAGCTCGACGCGATCTTCCGCAAGCTGACGACCCGCGACGCCGCCCCGACGGCGGGAAAGGAAGGGGCTGCATGAGAGGCTTCCTGAGCGTCTACCGGCGCGAGGTCAAGAGCTATTTCGCGACCCCCGTCGCCTACGTCTTCCTCGTCATCTTCCTCTTCTTCAGCGCCTTCCTCGCCTTCCAGGACGGCTTCTTCGAGAGCCGCCAGGCGACGCTGCGGCCGTTCTTCAGCAACATGCCGCTCCTCTTCCTCTTCCTCGTCCCCGCGATCGCCATGCGCCTCTGGGCGGAGGAGCGGCGGAGCCACTCCATCGAGCTGCTCTTCACCCTCCCGATCACGACCCCGCAGGCGGTCCTCGGCAAGTTCGTCGCGGCGTGGACCGTCCTGGCCCTGGCCCTCGTCCTCACCGCCCCGATGGTCCTCACCGTCGCCTACCTGGGGGACCCCGACTGGGGCCCGGTCGCGACGGGCTACTTCGGCTGCCTCCTGATGGCGGGCGCCTATCTGGCCATCGGGAGCTTCTTCTCGGCGGCGACGCGCAACCAGGTGATCGCCTTCATCCTGGCGGTGGTCGCCTGCGGCGTCTTCCTGTCGGCGGGCAGCCCGACGACCACGGACTTCGTGGCCCGCGCCCTCGGCGGCGGCCTCGCCGAGGCGGTCGAGGTCCTCTCCCTGCAGTCCCGCTTCGAGTCGATCCAGCGCGGCATTCTCGAGCTGCGCGACCTGGCCTTCTGAGCCCTGCTCGCCGCTGGAGGTCTCTGGGCCACCATCGTGATCCTCGAGGAAAGGAAAGCGGCCTGATGAACGCCACGCTCCGCACGGCCCTCGCCGTCCTCTGCATCGTGACGATCACCGTCTGCGCGATCCTCTGCTTCGGCCGCCTGGCCGGCCGCGCGCGGGTGGCCGACCTCACCGAGCACCGGCTCTACACGCTCAGCGCGGGGACCCGGAACATCCTCGGCAAGATCAACCAGCCCGTCCGCCTCACCCTCTACTACTCCCGCACCGCCGCCCGCAAGGGCCCGGAACAGATCCGGTTCTGGAACAACTACTACCTCTATGTCCGCGACCTGCTCGACGAGTTCGTCGGCCGCGCCGGCGGGAAGCTGGCCCTGGAGGTCGTCGACCCCCGCCCCTTCAGCGACGAGGAGGAGGCGGCCCTCCGCGACAACGTCCGCCGCTTCCAGCTCTCCCCCGACGAGGCCTTCTTCTTCGGCCTCGTGGCCGCCACCGAGCTCGGCAAGACCGAGGCCATCCCCTTCTTCGAGCCCGACCGCCAGGAGTTCGTCGAATACGACGTGGCCAAGCTGCTCGTCTCCCTCATGCAGCGCAAGCAGCGCACGGTCGGCGTGATCGCCGGCGC
>CAYUME010000005.1:18115-24725 GCA_964445475.1 uncultured Planctomycetia bacterium | reverse complement strand
ACGCCCTCCGCCGTGTACACGTCGTAGCCGGCCCCGTTGAACTGCAGCACCCGCGTCGCCTCCCCCCCCTGCGCCCCGATCTCCGCCACCGCCACCGACGCCGTGTACCGCCCGGCCGAGGAGGGCTCCAGCGGCAGGCCCACCAGGTTGTACCCCGCCTGCAGCCCCAGCGTCACCGCCCTCGCGTTGAACCGCGTTCCGCTCATCCGCCACGTCCCCGCCTCCGCGCACCGGACGAAATAGCCCTCCCCCGCCTTCACCGCGAAATCCGTCCCCGTCCCCTCCGCCGTGTACACGTCGTAGCCGCTCCCGGTGAAGCGCAGCACCCGCGTGCACGCGATGCCGCTGCCGGCAAACGACAGGATCAGGTCCGAGGCCTTCCAGGCTCCCCCCGGCGGCTCCAGCGGCAGCGCGACGAGGCTGTATCCCACCATCACGGGCACGTCGTAGTCGACCGGCGTCTGGATCAGCTCCACGCTGTCGAACCGTGTCGTGCAGCGCTGCGCGTTGTCGTGGCTGGTGACCGCCAGCCCCACGTAGACCGCCTCCCCCATCGCGATCGTCTCCGTTCCCACCGTCGTCCACGTCGTCCCGTCCGTCGATGCCGACCCCGTCAGGATGCTGCCCTCCCGCACGACGCGCACCCACCGCGGGGCCGTGGCGGCCCCGCCCGAGGTGCTGAGGCTCGTCCCCCCCGTCGTCGGCCGCCGCTGGAAGGAGAGGCCGTTGCCCGGCGTGAGGACCATCATCGCATGCCGCGATCCCGCATCCAGCGTCTCCCGCACCATCACCCCCGCCTTCGCCCACGCGTTGGTGTTCTCCACGCCCAGGACGCGGGCCCGGATCTCCCCGTCGCCGGTGAGCGGCCGGTAGACGAACCGGAAGGCGTCGGCCGTATTCCAGATGTCCGCCCCCGAGCCCCAGCCGGTGAAGACGTCCGTCCGCCAGCTGGCGTTGCCGGCCACCCCGCAGCTCCCGATGTCGGCCGTCTCCCAGGGATCCGGGAGCGGCCCGGCGTCGAGCGTCGTGTCCCCGGACGCGTTCGACCAGGCGGAGTTCCCCGCCGCGCCGACCGCCCGGACGCGGTAGGTGTAGAGGGTGGCGTCATCGAGGAACTCGTTGACGTATGCCGTGACGCCCGCGCCGACGGTGGCCAGCGCGGCGAAGGCGCCGCCGCCGACGGCGCGCTCGATCTCGAAGCCCGTCTCGTTGGTCGAGGCGTCGGTCCAGGAAAGGTCCACCCGGCTCTCGTGCACGGCGGTCGCCGTGAGGGCCGTCGGGGCGGCCGGCGGGACGTCCGGCGTGGTCGCGCTGGCCTCGTTCGAATAGGCCGAGTCGCCCGACGCGTTGTTCGCCCGCACCCGGTAATAGTAGGTCGTCGCGGCCGCCAGGCCCGTATTGGAGTACGTCGTCACGTTCGCCCCCACCGTCGCGATCTGGGCGTACGTCCCGCCCGCGCCGGTCTTCCGCTCGATCTTGAAGCCGGTCTCGTTCGCCGCGTTGTCCGTCCACGCCAGGTCGATCTGGCTCGACGAGGCGGCCGTCGCCGTGAGGGCGGTGGGCGCGGCGGGCAGGGCGTCGTCGTTCGTGATCGTCAGCGTGGCGGTGGCGGGGGAGCCCAGCGTGGCGCCGCCCGTCGGGCTGCTCAGCGTGAGCGTCACCGTCTCGTCCGGCTCGACCGCCGTGTCGCCCGTGACCGTCACCGTGAACGTCTTGCCGGCCGAGTCCCCGGCGGCCCACGACAGCGTCCCGCTGGCGGCGGCGTAGTCGGAGCCGGCGGTGGCGGTGCCGTTGGAGGTGGCGTAGCTGACGCCCACGGCGCCGCTGGATCCGCCCGTCCGCGTCACGGTGATGGTGACGGTGGAGGTCCCGCTGTTGCCTTCCGCCTTGGTGTAGGCGGCGCTGCTGAATTGGAGCGTGCCGGGCAGGGCGGCGGCCTGCGTGGTCGCGCCGGCCTCGTTGGAGTAGGCGGAATCGCCCGCCGCGTTGGTGGCGCGCACGCGGTAATAGTAGGTCGTCGAGGCCGCGAGACCCGTGTTCTGGTAGGTCGTGACATTCGCCCCCACCGTCGCGATCTGGGCGTACGTCCCGCCGGAGCCCGTCTTCCGCTCGATCGTGAAGCCGGTCTCGTTCGACGCGTTGTCCGTCCACGCCAGGTTGATCTGGCTCGACGAGGCGGCCGTCGCCGTGAGGGAGGTGGGGGCGGACGGGGGTGTGCCGACCCACGGGTCGAGGCGGCTGCTCGTGATGGGCTGTTCGGAGCTGCCGCCGGGGAAATCGACGCCGACGGCGAGGTTATCGCCGCCGGTGCCCTCCTTCTGCAGCGCGGAAATGTAATAGCGGCCGCCGGCCGCCAGGTTGACCGGCGCGGATTTCTGGTTGGCTTCCTTGGTCCATTGGCGGCTGCTGGTCCAGGTGGAGACATAGGCGATCTTCAGGGCGTTGGCCGGGTTGGTGTCGGTGCTGAGCCAGAGCTCGCTGGCATCATCCGACGCGATGTAGAACGCGTACGCCCCGGTCACCGGGGCGATGAAATAGCCGTGCATGCGGGTGCCGTAATTGTCGGCCCAGTTCGTCGGCGCCTCAAAGAGATTGGTGACGACTTGCGTTCCGCTCGGGCTGTCCGGGTAAGCCGCATTTCCAGTCAGGGCGGTGACCGCGGTTCCCGTGATCCCGGTCCACCACTCCCGCGTAATGCCGGTGCCGGGGCCGGGCGGGGGGGGCTGAAGCGTGGTCGCGCTGGCCTCGTTGGAGTAGGCCGAGTCGCCCGCCGCATTGGTGGCGCGAACGCGGTAATAGTAGGTCGTCGCGGCCGCCAGGCCCGTATTGGAGTACGCCTTCACGTTCGCCCCGACGGTGGCGATCTGGGCGTACGTCCCGCCCGCGCCGGTCTTCCGCTCGATCTTGAAGCCGGTCTCGTTCGGCGCGTTGTCCGTCCACGCCAGGTTGATCTGGCTCGACGAGGCGGCCGTCGCCGTCAGGGCCGACGGGGCGGCGGGCGGAAGGCTGTTCGAGTAGACGGAGAAGAACGCGTCGCTGCCGTCGGTGATCGCGTTGTTGTTGACGCTGACGATCCGGATCGTGTAGTCGGATCCGTTGACGTCCGCGGGGATCGTCCAGGCGTAGATGCGGTCGTTGAGGGTGCCGGCGTCGACGACGCGGTCGAGCGAGCCGCCCTTCAGGAGCTCGATCCGGACGTTGCCGGTGACGCCGTTGGAGTTCCAGAGGAGGTTGTAGGTGGCCGCCGCCGCCAGCGACTCCCCGCCGTTGGGATACTCGACGAGGAGGGAGTTGGACGCGAGGGGGCGGTTCCGGTAGCCGGCGTAGACGTTCCGGAGGAGCCGGAGGACCCGGGCGTTGTTGCCGTCGTCAACGTCCCCGGCGGGCAGGCCGTGATCCGTGATGGCGGGGTCCGAGAAGAGCCCCACCCGGGAATGGGCGAGGCCGTCGGCGAAGTACGACCCGCCGGTGTAGGTCATGACGCTGCAGTAGCCATTCGCGCCGGCGGTGGGGTGCCAGTGCCAGCCCGCCGCGTCGGTCCCGATCGACCCCCCCGTGGGGCCGGGCTGGTAATTCTGATCGATGGCATGGTGGAGCCCCATGTTGTGCCCGATCTCGTGGCCCGGGGTGTAGCTCGAGAAGGATCCGTCGTCCACGACGCAGAACGCGATGCCCGCGTTGCCGCCGGTCGATGTCAGGAGCCACCCGATCCCGCCGCTGCCGTTGCCGACCATCAGGACGCAGAAGTCGGCGCCGTAGGTGTTTCGACGGTCGTGCACCTCGTCCATGGCCGGGTAGGAGGAGCCGGTGTACGTGAACTCGTACAGGTCGGTGGCCATGTTGGTGCTGCCGGTGTAGTCGGTGTTGTAGGTGTAGACGAGGTTCAGGAAGATGCCGGTGTTCGTGTTGGCGTGGGCGTCGTTGCCGTACGACATGCCGAGCGCGATCTTGTTGTTCATGTTCGCGATGGAGCCGGCGTTCGCGAGGGCGTCGTTCGAGTAGGCGACCAGGACGTCGACGACGGTCGTGGCCACCGACTCGTCTCCCGCGGCGGGGGGGACGTCCGCCGGCGCGGGGGGCCCGGCCGGGGGGAGCGCGTCCGCCGGGACCGCCCCCGGCGGAAGGACGGCGTCGAAGGGGCCCTCGTCCGGCTCCGCGTCCCGCGGGTCCAGTTGCAGGACGTAATGGCCTCCGTCCGCCGGGTTGTGGTGGATCGCATAGACCGCATCCCGCTCGGGGATCCGGACACGGCCCAGGAGCTCGCCGCCGGTGTACGCGAGGAAGACCCGTCCCCAGCGCGAGCCGTCGACGCGAGCCGTCGTGCTGACGGTGCCGTTCGCGTTCGTGAAGGAGTCGGAAACCGTCGCGGTGGCGGAGGCGCCGCCGGGGAGGTCGACCTCGATCTTCTGCCCCCGGGCGAGGGGGAGCCCGCAGGTGAAGGCGGGGTCCGGCTCGATCCGGCGGCCCTGGAGGCCCCGGTCGTCGCGGCCCCGCCAAGGGCTTTCGGCGTCGGCGGCGCGACGGGCGAGACGCTGCGGGACGGGCGAGAGCGGCTGCGGGGGGCGGGCCGGGGCGGCCGGGCCGTCCGCTGCGCGGTGTGCGCGCGGCGCCGGATCGTCGGAGACGTCGGCGCGAGGGGGGGCGGACACGACCGCGCTGTTCCGGACCGCGTTGGGATCCGTCGGGCGCTCGCGCGTCGCGGTGTCCCGCCGGGGCCGGTCCCACCGCGGGGAGAAGAGCACCGCCAGCGCGACGGGCGCAAGGAGGAGTGCCGTTGCGGCGAGACGGAAGGGGGCGCGCGTGTTCATCCCGGGGCCCTTTCCTGGAAGAGCGCAAGAACACCCAAGGTCCGTTGTCGTTCGGGCATCGCGTCGGTCGATGTCCGTCCGTCCCCTTCCCTCCGCCGCGTCCGTCACGCGGAATTATGGGCTTGCCTCGCCGTATGCGTAATAACCGGCAGGAGGCTTTTGCCAACTGGCACGGGAAAAATAATCCGGACGCCGGGATCGACCGCCGCGGCCGCACGACGTACCCCCCTTCACGGGAACCGGTGCGAGGGAGGCCCACTGCGGGGGAGACATTCTGACATCCTAGAACAAGCGAGGCCGGGCGACGAGGGGAAGGGAACGACAACTTTATAACTCTTTGCGACAGAGGGCGAGGCCCGGTGACGGTCGCCGGGGGACCGGCCCCGCCTCCGAGGCACCCGCGGCGCGCTCGGGGCTTCGCCCCTCCCTCCGGCCCAACCTGCGGATCATTGACCGATTCTCTCACTCGACCTGGTACAAAAAGCGGGGAGGGGCCACCAGCTTGGCCACCCTATTTGATCGTCGCGCGCTTCAGGAGCGCGTCCACCTCGCGCCGACGGCAGGCCAAGTGGCCCTGAAGCGAAAACAAAGCAGCGACGCGGGACGGTAGACCGCCGCAGCCTTTCCGCCTTCGCGCCATGCGCTTCGGCGGACAAGCTGCGAAGGCGGAGGGACGCAGTTGCAATATCTCCATGAAGAGGAGGGGCTGGCCGCGCTAGCGGCGGAGTCAACGATACGGAGCGAATTGGCTGGCGCTGAGGCTTGTTCCGATATATAGAGGAATGTGCTTGCGTAGGGCTGTCATCGAGGGGGCCAACAATCTGCCGGGACGCCACACGCCCGACATCCCGCGGGGCCACCCCGGAGGGCACGACCCGCCGGGTCGCCCCGCGGTCTCGGAGAATCCGGCCCCCGCGCCCGGAAGCCGCCCTATTCCCAAGGAGACGCATGACGACCTCCATCATCGACACCTTCCTCGACTCGGACGCCGGCCTCCCCTTTGCGCCCATCCGCAAGGACGCGCGGAACATCCTCGCGGCGTTTCTCGAGGCCGCGGCGCGCAAGCCGGGCGAGCTCGACCCCCCTTCCGTGGAGGCCGCGCTGCAATCCGTCATCCCGCGCATGAAAAAGCAGCGGCTGGCGGACGCGTCGCCCCTGTTCGCCGCGTTTATCGGGTTCGCCGGGGAGCAGGCGGGGCTGCGTGACGCAGGATCGCTGGCGGCGGATACACGGCTTCGGGCGGAAGAACTGGCGAAGGAGGACGAGAAGAAGCGGCAGCCGGTGATGGCGCAGGGGACCGGGGTGGGGCGAAACGATCCGTGCACGTGCGGAAGCGGGAAGAAGTACAAGAGGTGCTGCGGGGCCTGACGGGGCTCGCGCGGAGACCGGGATGCTCGAGGTTCGTATCGACGGGGCCCCGGCCCGATCGTTCGATCTGATCCACATGACGCTGCAGCTTTCGGACAAGAACAAGGCCGCGTCCCTGGGCACGGCGGCGCGGATACTCGAGTTCGGCGTCAACGGATCCCGGACCCATTGCGGAAGACGCGGACGGGGCCGCCTTCACCCCGGTGGTCACCGGCGGCGCGTGGCCGGCCGACGCCAGGGGCCACTATGTCAATTTTGACCCGGTGGAGGCGCGTTGCGTGCGCTTCGCCATCACCGCCGTCGGCACCCTCGCCCTCGATGCCCGGGGGAAGGGGTCGATCGACTTCCCGGCCGACATCGACCGGATGAAGGCGCAGAAGCAGTAGGCGGACGCGGCGGCGGCCCGGGCGATCGTGCGCACGCGGGAGGGCGGG